>JBBSKE010000030.1:0-15628 GCA_038256595.1 Tepidiformales bacterium
CATCTCGACCACTGTGGCCGGGTTCGGACTCGGCTGCGACGAGAAAAACACGACCGTGTTCGCATCGAGCCAGGCGAACGACGTGGCGCCGGTGAGACCTGCTGGCTGGCCGCAATAGACCTGCTCGCCAGCCCCTCCGCTCGCGGGAATGCGATTCACGCAGCCGTCCGCGTCCTCGTAGAGCAGTTCGCCGGGGATTTCGGTCCGGGGATTGTCCGCGAGCGAGGGCGGCGATGGGTTGCGCTGGCCCAGGAGCTGGACGGCCACGACCACGGCAACGAGTGCGCCCAGCCCGAGAATCGCCGCCAAGATGAGCGCCTGCTGGCGGTTGGCCGCTCTCATTCGACTACCAGCGGCGCGATCCCGGCGCCCTCGATGCGCCACGAGACCTGGACATCGCCGAGCCCCTTGGCGAGCGTGCCGCGCACCTTCCCGTCGCGGCTGATGAGCCAGATTTCGGACCGCCCGTCGCCTTCTTCAGCCAGGTAGGAGAGTGCGAGCCATTCGCCGTCGGGCGACCAGGTGACGACGCGGAGCAAGCCCGCGATGTCGAAATCGGCAATCTCGTCCTGCTCGCCGTTGCGGTTGATGCGCAGTTTGCCGTCGTCCGTGACCGAGGCTCGTTCGCCATGCACTGAAATCGGCTCCAGCTGGCCGTAGCGGCCCACCTCCTTCGGCCCGGGGACGCGAATGCGCCGTTCGCCCGCAGACTTCGCGTTCATGCGAAGGTCGAGTTCGGTGACGTGGGCCGAATCCAGGGTCATGCCGTGGACCACGTAGGCGACGGTCTCGGCATCGACCCAGGCGTAACTGCGCGCGCCGCCAGAGATTGGAACGTAGGGAATCCCGCAGAACAGCCGCTCGCGGGTGGCGCCAGAAGCTGCGGCGCGGACGAGACAGCCGTCGTAGTCGCGGTAGAGCAGTTCGCCCGGGATTTCGTTCCGGGGATCGTCCGAAAGTGATGCCGGCGATGGATCGACCCGACCGAAGCGAACGACGACAAGCGGGATGAGCACGACCGCAGCCAGCCCCAGCGCCGCAGCTGCGAGGAAGAGCGCGTTGCGAAGCTTCGACCGGGACCCTGGTGGCTTTGCGAATGGACTGGCGCCGCTCTCGCTCATCGCTACTTGATTTCCGGGTAGACACCCACGCCAGGGATGAGCCAGGAAACGCGGCCGGACGGCGAATAGCGCCAGTTCGTGTCCCTCACGAGCGTGCCGCGCGTCTGACCGTCGCGGCTGACGATCCAGATTTTCGGCCCGCGGTCGCGAGGCGGCGAATAGCTGATGACGAGCCATTGCCCATCGGGCGACCAGCCAGTTGGCACGAGGCGGTAGGCGTCGTCCACGTCGAACTTCGTGACCTCGGTGCGGACGCCTTCGCGGGTGATGACGAGCGTGCCGTCCTCGTCCATCGTCGCCTTGTCGCCCGTGAGCGAGATGGCGCCCTGATCCCATGCGAGCGAGGCCTCGACCGCGCCCGTGCGCAGCGTCTCGGTTTTCGTCGCAAGATCGACTTCGACGAGGTCAGCGCGGCCGCTGTCGGTCTTGCTGTACGAGACGAAGCCGATAGTCTGCTCATCGACCCAGAGGACGCCGGCGGCGCCGTTCGGGATCGAGGTCGGGTCGCCGCAGTAGACCTCCGCGCGTGTCGTGCCCGAGGCCGTTGCCCGAACGACGCAGTTGTCGCCGTTTCGATAAAGAATCTCGCCGGGGATGGCCGGGTTCGGGTTGTCGATCAGCGACGGCGGCGAAGGGTTGTTGCGGCCGAACTGGAAGACGACGAGCGCGACTGCAACCAGGGCGAGGAGACCCGCGAGCGCCCCTCCGGCGATGATTCGCTCTCGCATGGCCGGCGCGGGCATCAGTACTGCCCCTGGCGCATGCGGGTCCGGGTGCGGGTGATGGCCTTCGCCTGCATGGTCAGCATGACGGCCATGAGCACGAGCGCGCCGCTGATGATGAGCGCGATTGGCGCCCCGAGGGAGTCCGAGAAGTGGGCGAAAACGAAGGTGACGAGCGCCAGGAACGTGCCGGCGATGCCCGCGACCACCAGTGCGAACGAATTGCGCGCGATGCCGAGTCCGAGCAAACCGAAGGAGGCGAGGAAGGTGAGCGTTTCGAACCACCAGCGGCTCTCGAAGCTCGCCTCATAGGTGCTGACAATAAGGAAGAGCGCGAAGAAGACGCGAACGGCCTGTTTCGGCGTGAACTTGTCGAGTTCGCCGAGGGTGATGGCGAGGAAGCCGAAGACGAGGCCGACGACACCCACCAGCTCTGTGCTGAACTCGTCCGGCCAGTCGCCGATGGCGTGGAGAAGGAAGAAGGCCGACCCGGCGATGGCGGCAACTTGCGGCTCGTGCGGCCCGAACACCCAGAGCGCGATCGCGTAGACCAGGGTGACGAAGCTCACGAGCATGAGCGCGTTGCGGACGTTGTCGCCGCGCGAGTCGTCGCTCATCTCGTGGATGATGACGAGGATGCTCACCGCGAGCAGACCGACGGAGACGAACCAGGCGAGTTGGCCGCCTCGCCGGAGGCCTGGGTTGTCCGTGCCGGCGAAGGCGAACCCAAGGAGCAGCGTCGCGAGCGTGGGAGTGACGCAGATGAGGATACGCGCCCAGGATTCGAACTGGTCCCAGTTCTGGCCGACGAGGAAGATGAAGCCGGCGGCGATAACCACGAGGCCGAGGTAGACGAGCGCTTCGATGACGGTCGGGCGGTCTGTTTCGGGCCGCGCGAGGGCTGGTGGAGCGGCCGGCGACGAGGCCGCTTTCGCCCGTTCGAACGCCAGGATGCCCGCGGCGGCTTCTCCGTCGAGAAGGCCGGCCGCCTGCCAATCGCTCAGCTGTGATTCAATGTCGCTCACATTTCCACCATACGCGTGCCCATGAGCCGATGCTATCCGAGGAGTTAACGCATGCGAATCGCCGGTTAGGCCCATTTACCGGTACATTGGCTCCCAAACTAACGAATCTAATGGAGGCAGCCATGACCCTGCGCGGCAGCTCCGCCATTGTGGGCATCGGTGAGTTCAAACCGAGTCGCTTCACGAATGGCGCCACTACCCTTGGGATGCTGGCGGAGGTCGGCCGGATGGCGGTCGCCGATGCCGGGTTCGAACTGAAGCAGGTCGACGGGCTGATTACGGAGAGCTTCGCGGAAGCGCCGTTCATGGCGCCCTCCACGGTCGTCGAATATATGGGCCTAGATGTGACCTTCGCCGAAGTGGTGGACCTTGGCGGGGCGACCGGCGCGGGCATGGTCGCCCGGGCGGCGATGGCGATCGATGCGGGAATGTGCGAGACGGTCCTCTGCGTGACCGCAGCTCGCAAGGAACAGCGCAACAGCGACGCTCCCAAGCGTCCCGCCTACGGTTTCGCAGGCCGGCGGAACGAGCGCAACCCGTACGCCGATTTCGAGATGCCATACGGCGCGATTGGCGCGAATTTCGGGTACGCGATGATCGCGAACCGCTACCGGCACGAATACGGCGTGACCCCAGAGCAACTCGCGAAAATCGCCGTGGACCAGCGGTATAACGCCTGCCACACGCCGGACGCGCTCTTTTTCGGCCAACCCATCACGGTCGAGGATGTGCTGGCGTCGCCGGTGATTGTCGATCCGCTGCATTTGCTCGAGATTGTCATGCCGGTGGCCGGGGCGGCGGCGGTGCTGGTCACCTCTGCGAAAAATGCGCGCAAAGCGAAGAATGCCGCCTGGATCCTCGGGGTCGGCGAGCACACGACGCATCGCAGCATCACCTATGCGCCGAGCCTGACGGACACGGCGATCAAGGCCTCGGCGAACCAGGCGTTCGACATGGCCGGGATTCGGCGGCGGGACATCAACGTGGCGAGCGTCTACGACTGCTACACGATCACGGTGCTGCTCACGCTCGAAGATGCGGGCTTCGTGAAGAAGGGTCAGGGCGGCAAGTTCGTCGAGAGCCACAATCTGCAGTTCGACGGCGATTTCCCGGTGAACCCGCACGGCGGCCAGCTCTCGTTCGGGCAGGCGGGCCTCGCGGGCGGCATGTCGCACGTCGCCGAAGGGGCGCGGCAGGTGATGGGCACGGCGCGCGGCCGCCAGGTGAAGAAGTGCGAGTACGCCTTCGTGAACGGCAACGGCGGCATCATGAGCGAGCAGGTCTCGCTGATTTTCGGGAGGGACCGCAAGTGAGTGACGAAGTCGCGACGAACATGCCAGCACCGGCGCCCTACACGAAGCCGCTCCCGCAGGTGACGGCCGAAGCGAAGCCGTTCTGGGACGCCGCGAAAGAGCACCGGCTGCTCATCCAGAAGTCGAAGAAGAACGGCAAGGCGGTGTTCTATCCGCGCGCGATTTCGCCGTATGGCCCGAAGGACGAACTTGAATGGGTCGAGGCGAGCGGCAAGGGCACGGTCTATTCGTACACCGTGGCGCGCCGCCCGACCGCGCCGCAATGGGCCGGAGAGCCGCCGCTGATCATCGCTATCGTGCAGCTCGCAGAGGGCGCGCGAATGACCACGAACATCGTCGGCTACGCGCCAGAGGATGTGCGCATCGGCATGGCCGTACACGTGGTCTTCGACGACGTGACACCCGAGGTGACGCTCGTGAAATTCGGCCCACCACCGCCACCGCCACCGGTCGGTGAGCCGGAAGCCGAAGCCGAAGTGGCAGCAGAGCCAGCGACAGTCATCGCCGCCGAGCCATCGATGGACGAGCTGCCAGCTTCACCAAATGTGGACATCGACACGATCCCCGAAGCCATATAACAGCGGAGTAGTGCGCCGCTGTTCGCCAATTTATCGTCGCTGCCGCACTCCCTTCGCTAGAGCTCCGGGAGGCGGTTGGCCCAGCCAGAGGCCTGCTCGAACGCGTGCCCGGCCATGAGAATGCGGCCTTCGTCGAAGAAGTTGCCGATGATCTGCAGGCCCACGGGCAGGCCTTCGCTCAGCCCGCAGGGTACGCTCAGGGCTGGCACTCCTGCGACTGAAGACGGCAGCGTGTAGACGTCGTTCAGGTACATCGCGTACGGGTCGTCGAGCTTCGCGCCGATGGGGAAGGCCACCGTCGGCGAGGTCGGCGTGACGATCACGTCGTACTTCTTGAAGGCGGCCGCGAACTCGTCGTTGATGAGCGTGCGCACCTTCTGGGCCTTCAAATAGTAGGCGTCGTAGTAGCCGGCGCTGAGGGCGTAGGTGCCGAGCATGATGCGGCGCTGCACTTCCGGGCCGAAACCCTTAGCGCGCGTCTCTTCCATGTTCTGCCACATCGTGTCGCCGCTGCGGTCGCTGAAGCCGTACTTCACGCCGTCGTAGCGGGCGAGGTTCGCGCTCGCCTCGCTCGGGGCGATGATGTAGTAGACCGCCAGCGCGTGTTCGGTCGATGGCAGCGAGAGTTCGCGGTCGACGATGGCACCGAGATCCTCGAACACCTTGAGGGCGGCTTCGATGCACTCCTTCACGCCCGGCTCCATGCCGCTGACGAAGTATTCCCTGGGGACGCCGATGCGCATTCCCTTGATGTCGCGGCCGAGGTAGGCGCGGAGGTCCGGGCCGGGCTCGGGGTTCGTCGTGCTGTCTTTCGGGTCGTGGCCGGCGATGCACTGGAGCATGGTCGCCACATCTTCGACATCGCGGCCAATCGGGCCGACCTGGTCGAGCGAGCTGCCGAAAGCGATGATGCCGTAGCGGCTCACCTTGCCATAGGTCGGGTCGAGGCCGACGTTGCCGCAGAGCGCGGCTGGCTGGCGGATGCTGCCACCCGTGTCGCTCCCGAGCGAGACGAGGCATTCGCCCGCGGATACGGCCGCTGCCGAACCGCCAGAGCTGCCGCCCGGGACGAGGTCGAGGTTCCAGGGGTTGTGCGTCGGGCCGAAGGCGGAATGCTCCGTGCTCGAGCCCATCGCGAATTCGTCCATGTTCGTCTTGCCGACCATCACCGTGCCCGCGCGACGCAGCTGCGAGTATACGTGGCTGTCGTAGGGCGGGATGAAGTTCTCAAGCATGCGCGAGGCGGCGGTCGTGCGCACGCCGCTCGTGACAATCAGGTCCTTCACGCCGACCGGGATGCCGGTGAGTGGCGTTGCCGTGCCGGCCGCATACATCGCATCCGCGGCGCGCGCCTGTTCCAGCGCCAGCTCCGGCGTCAGCGTGATGTAGGCATGGACCTTCGATTCGACCTCGGCCACGCGTTCGAGCACGGATTGCGTCAGTTCGACCGAGGAGAAATCGCGGCGGCGCATGGCCTCGTGGGCATCGTGAGCGGTCATCCGCCAGAGGTCGGTCATTCGAGCACCGCCCGCACGCGGAAGAAGCCGTCTTCCTGTTCCGGGGCGTTGGCGAGGATGGCGGCCTGGCTGAGCGACGGCTCGACCTCGTCCGCGCGCATGATGTTCCCCAGCGGCAACGGGTGGGCGGTCGGTTCGATGCCATCGGTCGGCAGGGCGGCCAGGGCCGAGAAGTGTTCGAGAATCCCGGAGAGCTGCTGGCTGAGCCGCGTCACGCTGGCATCGTCCAGCTTCATCCGCGCGAGCCGGGCGATATGGAGGACTTCTTCAGGGGTCAGTGCCATGGGACAAGGCTACAACGCCGCGAGGTTATACGAAGCCACGCATCGAATGCGGGTGTCGCGCCACGTCTGGCCACGAGCCTTAACGCGGTCGCGGTACGGACGGTCGGTGCTGTCAGTAACGCGAATGCAGGTGTCGCGAGCGCCATGGTTCGTGGTCCTGTCCAACCGCATAGTTTGCGCGCCAACTCACGCGTATAGTCCCGCAGCATCCCCTGTCCTGAAGGAGGACTCCCCATGAAAGCCGCCGTATTCCACGGTCCACTCCAGCCCCTCACCATCGAGGACATCGAAATCGATGAGCCGATGTCGCACGAGGTCGTCGTCAAGGTCATGGCATCCGGCGTTTGCCACTCTGACCTCCACTTCGTTGACGGGCTCTACCCGATGCAGGCGCCGACCATTCTCGGCCACGAGGGCGCCGGCATAATCGAAAAAGTCGGCGACCAGGTGACCTACGTGAAGCCCGGCGACCACGTCATCATGTGTCTCTCCGTCTTCTGCGGGCATTGCGAGCGCTGCCTCAGCGGCGAGCCCTTCCTCTGCCGCAACCCCGAAGTGCGCACCCGCGCCGCGAACAAGCCGAAATACACCTGGAACGGCAATCCCGTGAACCAGTTCGCCAACCTCTCGACCTATGCTGAAAAGGCGCTCGTTCATGAGAACGCCGTCGTGAAGATCAAAGACAGCCTGGGCTTCGACATTGCCGCCCTCATCGGCTGCGGCGTCACGACCGGCGTCGGCGCGGCGATGAACACGGCGAAGGTGAGCCCCGGCTCGACCGTCGCGGTCTTCGGTGCTGGCGGCGTGGGCCTCTCCGCCATCCAGGGCGCGCGCATCGCCGGCGCCCGCCAGATCATCGCTGTCGACATCCACGAGTCCAAGCTGGCAACCGCAAGGGAACTCGGCGCGACCCACATCGTCGATGCGAGCAGCGGCGACCCGGTCGCGAAGATCCAGGAGATGGTGCCCGGCGGCGTGGACTTCGCCTTCGAGTGCATCGGCCTGAAGGTCGCTGCGGAGCAGGCGTTCGGTGCGATTCGCGCCGGCGGCACGGCAACGATCGTCGGCATGATCCCGGTCGGCCAGAACATCGAACTGCCCGGCTCGGTCTTCCTCAGCGAGAAGAAGATGATCGGCAGCTCGATGGGTTCGAACCGCTTCCGCGTGCACATGCCGCAGTACATCGAGCTCTACGAGCAGGGCCGCCTCAAGCTCGACGAGATGGTCTCCCGCAAGGGCGAACTCGGCGACGTGAACGAGGCGTTCCGGGCGATGAAGGCGGGCGAAGTCGCGCGCACCGTCCTCATGATGAACCAGTAGGTTCGTCTCCCAGCAGCAAATCCGCGATCTCCGGCGGGCGAATCATTCCTGGTTCGCCCGCTTTTCGTGCCCGGCGATTTCTCCGCGATTCAGTGCCGGATCTTGCGCCAGCGATTGTTCGCCCAGGCGGCGCCGCGCTCGGTGAAGCTGTGCTTTTCGGGTTCGAAATGGCCGCTGACCGCCGCCCGGTAGGGCCCGGAGATACGCTCCGCATAGGCGCCGAAGCCCTCTCTGCGGAGCGGCTGCCAGTCCTCCGCGTAGGGCGCGACCACGTGGTCCCGGCCGAGATTCCGGGCCGACGTCACGAACGCGAGCCCGATCCCCGTCGAGACGTCCAGGAGGCTCGTGCCCTCCATCCGCGCGGTCCGGACCAGGCCCTGGAAGAGCTGCGCGAGGTCGTTCGCGCTCGGCAGGCTGCCGGCATCCTTGCGCAACTCGCTGATCGAATGGCGAAGCTCCTTGAGCTCGATTGGCGGCAGGTCGATGAGGTTTGCAGAGGTGCCGGTCGCCCCTTCGAGCGCGCCGAGAAGGTCGTCCACTGAGCCGAAATGCGTCCCGGGCGAGAGGATGCCCTCCTTCGCCAGCTCATCCTCGAGCGCGTGGAGATAGACCTTCGTGCCGTTGAGGATGTCGCTCGCCGCGGCCAGCAGCCAGAGTGGCGAGAACCCGAAGGCCGCGATCGAGCCGAATTCGACCACGTTGCCGGCCGCCTTCTTGACCGCCACGCGGCCCGCGCCCATCTCGCCCTCCGCCTTGTCGCCAACTGGCTGAACGCCGCCGACGAGTTCGATCGCGATCCGCAGCATGTTCTTCGCGGTCACTTCGTAGAGCTTCGAGCGGCGAACGAGACGCGGGAGCAGCAGCTGGGCGGTCTCGTGGACGCCCCCGAAGACGCTCGCCGAGATGGCTCGCACGGCACGTTCGGGGAGGGAGACGATGTACATGGGTCGACGGTGTCCGGTCATGCCCTAAATGATAGCGCGCCAGCCCCCGTCGGATGCTGCGACGGCCGGTGCCCGCCCGGACGGGCGCCGTTTGACATCGCAACCTGCGATACCAAACGCAGCCCGTGCGCTTCACAGATTCGCCACATGCCCGGTGGATTCTGTTCCGCGCTCGAAATGCTCCGAAGGGTACTGTCGATCTCTCGCGGCCCCCGGAACGTTAGAGTTAGGAGATACATCTATGGCCAAGCAAGGTCAACGCCAGAACGACAGCAGTGGAGCGCAATCGGGCAGAAATAACCCGAAGGAGTCCGTGGAAATCACTGCCGGCACGCCCAAAAGGAAAGAGACCTACGACGAGCAAGCCCGGAATCGCGAAGATACCGGCAAGGTCGCCCAGAACGATCGACCCGAGCCTGCGACACGTGACCATCGTGACTCCGAGGACTTGCGCATCGACAGCCCGGCAGGCCGCCGGAGCGGCTCCGACTCGAACGCCTCCTGATCTCTCCCGGGAAGTAATGACACATATTGGTGGACCGGCGGATCGCTGGTTGGGCAACCGTCAGTAACGCAGACCGACCAAGGGAGCGTGCCCGCCCGAGGCTGTGGTGGCACGGATTAGTCTCGGCGGAGATCAGACAGCAGATTCTAGCCACTCAGACAGGCACGGCCAGCGGCTCGTATTCCGGCCGCACGTTCTTATCCCAGAAGGTCCAGAAGACGTCCAGGGCGTCCTCGACCGTGGGCGCCTGGAAGACCCGGAGGCGAGCCTCGGCCGAGTTGCGGAAGCCTTCGGAGTACCAGGCGAGGTGCTTGCGCGCCTGCGTGCGGGCTTCGCGCTGGTTGCCCGCGAAGTGCTCCCGGAGCAGGGACATGTGGCGCTCGACGCAGCGCTGGCGGTAGCGAAGCTGCTCGGCGCGGGGCATGGTGTCGTACGCCGGGTTGAAGACCCACGGGCTGCCGATCGCCCCGCGGCCAATCATCACGTTCACGCAGCCGGTCGAGGCGATCATCTGCGTCGCTTCGTCCATCGAGGTGACGTCGCCGTTGCCGGTCACGGGGATCTTCACGGCCTCGACCACGTCGCGGATGATCTGCCAGGGCGCGCGGCCGGTGAACTGCTGCGAACGGGTGCGCGGATGCACCGTCAGGGCATCGACGCCCTCTTCTTCGAGCATTTTCGCGACTTCGACCGCGTTCAGGGCGGTGCTATCCCAGCCGCCGCGAATCTTCACCGTGAAGGGCACACGAACCGTCTTGCGAAGCGCGCGAATGACGAGCCGGGTGGCCTCGGGGTCGCGCATGAGGGCCGAACCCTTGCCCTGGTTCGTGATTTTTCGCACAGGGCAGCCCATGTTCAGGTCGACGATATCAGCGCCGAGTTCCTGCACGATTTCGGCGGCCGCGCAGAGCAGGTCCGGGTCGCTGCCGAGGAGTTGCATCGCGATCGGCCGCTCCTGGGGGTAATACTTCGCGATTTCGAGCGCGGCGGGCGCGTTTCGAACGATCGACATCGCGTCGATCTCTTCGGAGGTGGTCATGCCGCTGCCGCACTCCTGGGCTACGAGCCGGAAGGGCGCATTCGAAATCGCCGCCATGGGCGCCAACCGGGCGACGCCGGGAACATCAACATTGCCAATTCGCATCCATCCAGTGTGCCGTGTCCGGGTGGGGATGGTCGAGTCCCGATGCGAATGGAGCCCGCTCGGGGCTTCGCAACGCCGGCTGAGGTAGTTGCGTCAGGTTCCGGGAGCGACATGAAGTCCGTTAGCCAGCGCCGCCCGGACCTGGTGGACGAATTCGATGCCCATCTGGCGGCCGCCCGGGAACTGGTCGTTTCGGTCCCAGCGCCAGGCGGCGACCATCGCGAGAATCAAAACGCGGCAGTCGCGAAGCATTCCCTGGTCTGCGCCCGGGTAGTGCTCGCCGGCGTCTTCGGGTCCATGCGCGATGTCGAACTCGACCGGCCCCCGACAGCATGTCTCGAAGTCGATAAAGAGCAGGCCGTCCTTCGTCCGGAGTAGGTTGCCGGGGTGCGGCTCGCCGTGCAGCAGTTGGTCGCGGGTTCCCCGCTGAGCGATCGACCGGCTCAACGTTCGCAGGGTAGTGTCCAGGAGCTCCCGGTCCGCATCGGCGAGGTCTGGCGTTTCAGCGGGGCTATCGACCAGCTGCAGTGCCTCAGCCACGCGGTCGGTGAAGTGCGGCGAAGCAAAGCCACGGAGCCCTCGCATGCCGGCATGCAGCCGTTCCAGCGCCTCCGCGTACTCAGCCGCAGTGACCGCCTGGGGCGATACCGGCTCGTAGTAGGTCCAGAAATTGATTGCGAGGCCGTCGCGCAGATAGACGCGCGGCTCGATGCGAGGCTCGAGCGCGGCCACCGGGCTGCCGGCTTCGGCGAGCCGCCGGGCGACCTCGACTTCGAACTCGGCGCTCTCCTTCAGAGCCATCGGTGCGACACGCGCCACGACGTCGCACGGCAGCAGCCGAAGCATAGTGCGGTTCGAGGCATGCAGCACGACTGCGTCTTTGGCCTCGAGGCCAAGGGCCACGGCGGTCGATAGCGCCGCGTCGACCGCGGACCGGGCTTCAGATGTCTGCATCGTCGTACTACTTTCTCGCGCTATTTCGCCGGGACGACTTGCTTTGCGGCCTTCGGGGTGCGCGCTTTCATGGTTCCCGCGGCGTCACTGTCGCGCACGAAGAAGGCGAAGACCACGCCCGTCATCGCGAGGCCGCCGGCGAAGAGGAAGGCGGTCCGGAAGGCAGTCAATTGCTGCGAGCTGAAGGCGGCATCGCTGAGTCCGTCGTCCAGGCCGGGCATGCGCAGCGAGAGCACGGTCGCCAGCACGGCCACGCCCAGCGCCGAGGCGACCTGCCGCTGGGCGCTGAAGATGGCCGAGGCCTGGCCGGTGTCCGCGGGCTTAATCCTCGCGAAGACGCTCGCCTGCACGGGCAGGAAGACGAAGGACATCGAGGCGCCGAGCGCGAACATCGCCCCCCGGATGACCCAGAGGCTCGTTTCCACGTCCAGCCGCGAGAGGCTAACGAGGATGACCGAGACCGAACTGAGCCCGGCCATCATCAGCCGCCGTGGCCCGATGAAGAGGTAGAGGCGGCCGGCGATTTGCGAGCCGCAGAGCACGCCCACCGCCTCGGGCGCCGTCGTCAGACCCGATTGGGTCGCCGAGACGCCCACGACCGTCTGGAGGTAGAGCGGCGTCAGGAAGAGGATGCCGAGAAAGGCGCCGGTCGAGAACGTCGACGTGAGCATGATCGAGCGGAAGAGCCGATCCTGGATGAGCCGGAAGTTCAGCATCGGCTCCTTCTTCTTCAGTTCGACAAAGACCAGCAGGGTGAAGGCGGCCACGCCCGAAATGCCGGTCGCGAGGGTCACCGGGTGGGCCCAGCCGCGATCTGGGCCGCTGCTGAGGGCGAAGAGAATCAGCGCGAGGCCCCCGGCCGAGAGCACGAATCCGGGGAGGTCGAACGCGCCCGGCCGTGGCTCTTTGTGCTCCTTCAGGAACATCCAGCCGAAGATGAAGGTCGCGAGCGCGAGCGGCAGAGTAACGAGGAAGATCCAGCGCCAGGAGAGATTGTCGATGAGTAAGCCGCCGATGACCGGTCCCGTGGCCGGCCCGATGACCGTCGGGATGATGATGAGCCGCGAGATGCGGGCGCGCTGCTCGGGCGGGAAGGCGCGCGTCAGCATGGTCAGGCCGACCGGGATCATCATGCCACCGCCGGCGCCCTGGATGATGCGGTAAATGACCAGCTCCGGCACCGACTGGGCAATCGCGCACATCGCCCGGGCGATCGCGAAGATCGCTATCGCGATGAGCAGGGTGCGCTTGTTGCCGAAGCGGTCGCCAATCCAGCCGGAAGCGGGAATCCAGGCGGCGAGGCTGAGGAGGTACCCAGTGACCAGCCACTCGATGCCCGAGGTGCCGGTGCTGAATTCGCGGCCAAGGGTGGGGAGCGCGACGGTCACGACGGTGGTGTCGAGGGCGTTCATGAACATGGATGCGACGTAGACGACGACGACCGCGAATTGCGGGGTGATGCGAGCTCTCAACGGGCAATCCTTCGTAAGCGACCAGCGTAGCGAGCGAGAGCCTGAGGAACAAAAGCGGCGGCTGGCAATTTTGCGATTGTGACAGCGCGCGACATGGGTTGGCGTGTTTGGCGGTAGCATGCAGGGGATGCGAATTGCGATGGTGCTCCTGCTGCTCTCCTCGGCGCTTTTTGCCGCCTGTGGGCTCGAACTTGCGGTCGAAGAGGACTCGACTCCCGCAGCCTCTCTACCGGCCGGCACGAATGCCGCTGTCTCGCTGCCTGCCTGCGATTGGGCGCGGGTGATCAGCGTGCATGACGGCGACACGATCCGCGTGAGCATTGACGACGGCCCGTATCTGCGCCTGCGCTACATCGGCATCGACGCACCAGAAGTCGGCGAGCGGGCGGAACCGTTCGCCGAAGAGTCAGCGCAGTTGAATCGCGAGTTGGTCGAGGGCAAGGAGATCTGCCTCGAGAAGGACGTCTCCGACACGGACCAGTACGACCGGCTCCTGCGCTACGCCTGGCTTGCGGACGGCCGGATGGTGAACGAAGAGATCCTGCGCGCCGGCCTGGCGAGCGTGGTCACCTTCCGGCCGGACACGAAGTACCATAAGAGCCGGCTCGTGCCCATCGAAGCCTTCGCCCGAGAGCGAGAACTGGGCATCTGGAGCGATTAGGCGGGAGGGCGAATTCGGACGAGCCCCGACCCCGAACTTGCGTTGCGGGGCTCGTTACCGACACCCAGCCAGCACTATCCCCGGACGGCGGCTTCGAGGGCTTCGGCGATGCGGTCGAGGTCGGCTTCGCTGAGCGAGGGGTGTACCGGGAGCGAGAGCACTTCCTTCGCGGCCTGTTCCGACACTGGAAAATCGCCGCCGCCGAACCCCTTCGCTTCGATGATGGGCTGGCGGTGAATCGGGATCGGGTAGTGGACGCCGGTGCCGATCCCTGCTTCCTGGAGCCGCTGCTGGACGCCATCGCGGTCTTCGGCGATGCGCACCGTGTACTGGTGGAACACGTGCCGGTCGCCCTCGCGCGTCGTCGGCGGGACCACAAGGCTGTTCAGTTCGCGCTCGATGATGCGGCGGGTGAGGCCTGCGGCGTTGCTGATGCGCGCTTCGTTCCATGCTTCGAGGTGGCGAAGCTGGACGCGGCCGATGGCGGCGCTGAGGTCCGTCATTCGCCAGTTGAGCCCGAAGACTTCGTGCAGGTAGCGCACTTCCGAGCCGTGGGCGCGAATCATGCGGGCACGGCGGAAGATGGCGTCGTCGTTGGTGGTGATGATTCCACCCTCGCCGGTGGTCATATTCTTCGTCGGATAGAAGCTGAAGCAGCCGGTGCCGAACGAGCCGGCGCGCTTGCCCGCGTATTCGGTGCCGTGGGCCTGGGCGGCGTCCTCGATCAGGGCGAGATTGTGCCGCTCGCAGATCTCCTGGAGCTCGGCGATGCGCGCCGACTGGCCATAGAGGTGGACGGGCATGATCGCCTTCGTACGCGGCGTAATCGCGGCTTCGACAGCGGCCGGGTCGAGGTTGAAATCGTCCGCGGAGATATCGACGAACACCGGCGTGGCATTGCTCGCGATGATGCTCGTGGCGGTGGCGATGAAGCTGAACGGTGAGGTGATGACTTCGTCGCCGAGGCCGATGCCGTGCGCCTGGACCGCGACAATCAGCGCGGCGGTGCCGCTATTCACGGCGATGGCGTGGGCGACACCGATGTAGTCGGCGAATTCGCGTTCGAAGGCGTCCACCCGGCTGCCCTGGGCGAGCTGGCCAGATTCGAGCACTTCGAGGACGGCGGCTTTTTCTTCTTCGCCGACGAGCGGCCGGGCAATGGGCACATTGGTCTGGGTCATTCGGAACAGCACTCCACGGTTGGGGGTGAGACTCCAGTGGACCACGTAGCGGCAGCGCGCGCCACCGGGACCGCGGCTGGCGGCGGTGCGGCCCGTTCTCGAACGTGATTTGCCTCGTCGATGGGCTCAGGTGGAGGCGAAGAGGTCGTCGATGTCCGCTTCCGTCAGTTCGAGCGCGGCCGATGCGTTTTCCTCGAAGATGCCTGCGGCAATCTCGCGTTTGCGCTCCTTCAGGCTCTCCATTTTCTCTTCGATGGAGGCGAGCGTGACGAGCCGGTAGACGAACACTGGCTTCTCCTGGCCGATGCGATGGGCGCGGTCGGTCGCCTGTTCCTCAACTGCCGGGTTCCACCAGGGGTCGTAGTGGATGACCGTGTCGGCCGCCGTCAGGTTCAATCCCACGCCGCCGGCCTTGAGGCTGATGAGGAAGAGCGGAACTTCGCCCGATTGGAACGTCCTGATCGGGGTCTCGCGGTCGCGGGTGTTGCCGGTGAGGAGGACGTAGGGGATGTTCGCCTCTTTCAGTGCCTCCTGGATGAGCGCCAGCATCGAGGTGAACTGCGAGAAGAGGATGACCCGGCGGCCATCTTCGAGGAGTTCCGGGAGCATCTCCATGAGCCGGTCGAATTTTGCGGACTTCGCCTTCGAAGCCTTCGCGGAGTTGATTTTCAGGAGCCGCGGGTCGCAGCAGACCTGGCGCATCTTCAAGAGCGCATCGAGCAGCACGATCTGGCTGCGGGCGAGGCCCTTTTCGGCGATGGCCGCGCGCACGCGTTCGTGCATGGCGAGTCGGATGCTCTCGTAGACGTCGCGCTGGGCTGCCTCCATCTCCACGTGCTCGACAATCTCGGTCTTTGCCGGCAGCTCGGAGGCGACGTCCTCTTTCG
>JBBSKE010000031.1:0-15508 GCA_038256595.1 Tepidiformales bacterium
CTCGCTCGACATCTACGTGCTCGGCGAAACCATCGCCCGGGCGCCATACACCGTGATTGGCCATTCGCTCGGCGGCGGGGTCGCGCTCCAGTACGCGGGCGCGTTCCCGGAGAAGGTTTCGAAGCTGGTCACGATCGAGGGCCTCGGTGGCTTCGGCTGGGATGGCGTGCGGCGGCCCGCGCATGTGCGGATGCGCGAGTGGGCACAGAAGATGGCGAGCCTGGAAGCGCGCAAATTGCACACCTACCCGACGCTCGCCGAGGCGACGCGGCGCATGCACGAGGCAAATTCGCACCTCAGCGTGCAGCTCGCCGAACACCTCACGAAGACGGGCGTGCGGCGGCTCGACGACGGCAGCTACACCTGGAAATTCGATAACTTTACTCGCGCCCGGTCACCCTATGAGTTCAACATGGAGGACGCGCGCGACCTCTGGAACCAGATTCGCTCGCCCATCCTCGTGCTCTGGGGCGAAGAGAGCTGGGGCAAGCGGACCATGGATATCGATCTCAGCCCGTTCCACGACGTGCGTTCGATCAAAGTAGAAAAGGCAGGCCACTGGGTGCACCACGACCAGTTCGACATCTTCATGCAGCACATCAACGAGTTCCTTAATGGCTAAGGCGACCAAGCGGACGTTCCTTGCGCTCTTCCTGTTGCCAGTGCTCGGGCTGCTCGGCGCCTGCGGTGGCGGCGATGACGACGAGGCCAGCGAGCCGACGAGCGCCCCAGCGACAGCGACCGTCGCAGCCAGCAGCGCAACCAGCCCGACAGCGGCCACCACCAGCGGTTCGGCAACGACGACCGTGGGCACGAATGTGACGGTCCAGAAGCTGACTGCGCTCGAAGTGCCCTACGAGATGGCCGACGGCTTCTTCCTCGGCAATCCGGCTGCGAAAGTCACGCTGACGGTGTACGAAGACTTCCAGTGCCCGCACTGCCTGAACTACACGGCGAATACCGAGCCCACGATCATCAACGAATACGTGAAGTCCGGGAAGATCAGGCTGCAGTTCCAGAACCTGCCCATTCTCGGAAACGAATCTGTTCTAGCGGCGTTCGCGGCGTATTGCGCGGCGGAACAGAATCTCTTCTGGAAGCTCCATACGAAGCTCTTCCTGCTCCAGGCCGAAGCGAACCAGTTGACCGATGAGAAGGTGAACGCCGGGCGTTTCGCCGGCGAGAAACTTGTGAGCTACGCGGACGAGATTGGCGTCGATGGGACGGCATTCTCCGCCTGCCTCGAAGCCCAGACCACCGTCGACGCGCTCACCCAGCAGGTGAAGGACGCGCAGACGCTGGGCTTCCGCGGGACGCCTTCGTTCGCGATTAACGGCGTCGCCCAGGCGGGGCAGCCAGCGTCGCTCGCGGCATGGCGCAAATTGCTCGATGACTCGGTCGCGGCGGCGAAATAGGCGAACTTATTCGCGGTCTGGTTCCTCGGGCGAGACGTAGCCCATCGAGCAGACCGGCAGGAAGCCGTTCGCCAGCGCCGTCCGCTGCGAGCGGATGTTCGTGACCCCACAGGAGTAGAACGGGGTCTCGCCGGCTTCGAGGATGGCCAGGGTGGCGCGCGCAACCACGGCATTAGCGAGCCCGTTGCCCCGGAACGCTCGCAGCACATCGACGCCGATTTCGTGCATCCCGCTGCTGTCGTAGGCGCCCGCAACGGCGGCAAGTTCGCCCGCTTCGGTGCGCGCGAGGATGGCGAAGTGGTACTGCCCGTCGCGGTAGTCGTCCGGCGGGTGACCGAGGGCGTTATGGAAGACGCCGCTGGCGCGCTCGGCCGTCATCCACTCCGGTCCCACGCGCTCGAACCGGAATTCTCCGCTGGGCACGATGTCCGGCGGAGCTGCGAGCGCGTAGCCGATAGCGCCAGTGTTGGCAGCAAGTTTTGTCCCCCGCCGTGCCCCTTCGGCAACGATTGGCGCAAGGAACGACTGGTTGAAGGCGCGAAAGTGCTTCGTCGGGCGCCGCTCGCGCATGAAGTCGAGGTATTCGGGGTCCACGGCGAGCACGGTGCCGGTCCCGAATGTGCAGAGCATCATCGTGAACGGCCAGGCTGGCGGCTCGGGGCGCGGTACAACCGAGAGCGCTTCCACCCCGAACTGCGATGGGTCGCAGCCGACCTCGCGCGCCATCCCGGCGGCGACGGCGGTTCGCTGAGCTTCGAAGAAGGAGTTCGGCACCGCGGAAGCGTAGCCCAACGGCCGGAGACCCGCCAGCAAGGCCAAACGCCGAATTGTTCGGCCGCGAACTACCCCGGGATCGCGGGTGGCGTCACAATCGGATGCGGCACAGCCGGGATGCGCGCTGAATACGGCGATGTTGGCGTCGATGTCGGCCTGCCTACCCGCCCGGCCGCTCCCGGAATGGAGAATCGAAGCATGAGTGTTTTACCCCCCGCCGGCGAGAAGGCCGCGACCGTCCAATCGATGTTCGACCGCATCGCCCCGGGCTACGACCGGATGAACCGCCTGCTCACCCTCGGCACTGACCAGCGTTGGCGGCGGGCACTCGTCGAGCGGCTCGCCATCGGCTACGGCGACCGTGTGCTGGACCTCGCCTCCGGGACCGGGGATTTCGCCTCGGCCTGCGTGGCCTCGGGCGCGACGGTGGTCGCACTCGACTTTTCGCGCGGCATGCTCCTCGGCGCGAACCAGCGGGAGGAGCTGCGCGGGATGATCGTCCAGGGCGATGCGCTCCAGCTCCCCTGCGCGGATGGGGCGTTCAACGTCGCGGTTTCGGGCTTCGCGCTGCGCAATTTCACGGATATCGAGGCGGCCTTCCGGGAGCTGGCGCGCGTCATTAAGCCAGGCGGGCTGCTGGGGCTGCTCGAAGTCGACAAGCCGAAGAGCAAAGTCGTCGCGACCGGCCACAACCTCTATTTCAACCGGGTCGTGCCGGTGGTCGGCGGGATTCTTTCGGACCGGACGGCGTACCGCTACCTGCCCGAATCGGCGACCTATCTGCCGCCGCAGGACGAACTCGTAGCGATGCTCGTGCGCTCCGGGTTCCATCGCATCCAGAAGAAGGGGCACATGATGGGCGCGGCCCAATCGCTGACGGCGGTGCGCAAGTGAGCGCGGCCGTTCGCGCGCCAATGACGCCGCAGATGGCCTGGAAGATGGCCGTCCGCCTGCCGACGCTGACCGCTGCGGTCGCGCCCGTGCTCGTCGGGACGGGTGTGGCGATTCACGACGACCAGTTCGCGCTGCTGCCGGCGCTGGTGGCGATGCTCGGCGCGATTCTCCTCCAAATCGGAGCGAATTTCGCGAACGACGTCTACGACTTCAAGCGCGGCGCCGACCCTGCCGACCGCCTCGGTCCGCCACGAGCGACCCAGATGGGACTGCTCACGCCGAAGCAGATGTACGCCGGGATGATTACGGTGTTTGCGCTGGCCATGCTCGCCGGCATCTACCTGGTCTATGTCGGCGGCTGGCCGGTGATCGCGATCGGCATCGGGAGCATCATCGGCGCGATTATCTACACCGGCGGGCCCTGGCCGATTGGCTACCACGCACTCGGCGACGTCTTCACGTTTGTCTTCTTCGGGCTGGTGGCCGTGGTCGGCACGTACTATGTGCAGGCGGGCGAAACGAGTGCGCTGGCCTGGGCGGCGGCGATACCAATCGGCTGCACGGTCACGATGATCCTGGTCGTGAACAACCTGCGCGATATCGAGACCGACCGGCGAAGCGGCAAGACCACCCTCGGCGTGCTCATGGGCGACCGGGGCACGCGCGCCTGGTATTTCGTTCATCTCGGAGTGGCGCTGGCGGTGCCGATTGTGATCGCGGTGGCAATGGATGCGCCGTTCGCGGTGCTGGCGCTGGCGAGCGCGCCCTGGGCCTATCCGCTGGCGAAGGCAATCAAGGGCGGGACGACCGGGCGGGCCCTGAATCCGATCCTCAAGGGGACGGCACGGTTCAACCTCGTGCTGGCGGTGCTGTTCGCGGTTGGATTGGCCGTTTCGTAGCTCCCGGCACCGAACCCGTCAGAGCCCTGCACGCAAGTTAGGGGTCGCGTGAATGAGCAGGAATTGACCGCCCGCGGGCCCGGAGCGAATCGAGCGGGTCTGCAGGGGAGAACTCGGTGGCAAGTCATCTGTCCCCATGCTGGCGCCGTGGGGCTCTGATAGTTCGGTATAGGTTGCCACGCTGCTGCGGGCGTGACAGAGTGCGCGCACCAAATTCGACTCTGTTAGCGAGGCACCCATGGCAGCTGAACATATCCTGACCGAGACCATCCGGCGGGTCGGCGTAATCCGCCTGAATCGGCCCGAAAAGCTCAACGCGTGGACCAGCCAGATGAGCGGCGAGATCGTGGCCCAACTGCGGGAGTGGAACGACGACCCGGCGATTGGCGCCGTCGTGATTACGGGCGAGGGGCGGGCATTCTGTGCGGGCGCTGACCTCCAGGGTTTCGCCGAGCGCGCGAACGTGAACAGCCAGGGCGCCGGCGAACAGCTCAGCCGGGGCGGCGTGAATATAACCAACGTCATCCGCTCTTCGAAGCCGACGATTGCGGCGATCAATGGCTACGCAGTCGGCGTGGGACTGACGATGGTGCTTCCCTGTGACATCCGCATCGCTTCGACCTCGGCGAAGTTGAGCATTCGTTTCATCAAGATGGGCCTCATGCCCGAACTCGGTTCCACGCGGCTGCTCGCCCAGATCGTCGGCCTCGGGCACGCGACGGACATGTGCCTGACGGGGCGGCTCGTTCCCGCGGACGAGGCGCTGCGAATGGGGCTCGTGAGCGCGGTCACGGAGCCGGAGGACCTGTTCGAAACGGCCCTCGCGAAGGCTGAAGAGGTCGCGAGCAACCCGTCTCGTGCGCTGATGATGGTCAAGGAGCTCCTCGCGAAGAGTCCGCTGGACCCGGACCTCGATGCCGTGATGGAGCGCGAAGGGCTGCGCGACCAGATTGCTCGCCGCCTCCCGGACCACGCCGAGGCGGTAGCCGCGTTCCTGGAAAAGCGCGACCCGGTGTTCTCACACCGGTAAGGGCCAGGGTTGGAACTCGTTCGCGCCGGGTTCAGACTTCATCTGCTCGCAACAAGCGGGGGAGGCGCGCTATACTTTGAGGTGCGTTTACGCATTGCGGCGCCGTGCCCGGCACACGGGCAAATTTATGACGCCGCACGGAAGAGGAACTCCCCTGGTTACCCCTGTCAGCATGAAGCAACTCCTGGAGGCCGGTGTCCACTTTGGCCACCAGACTCGCCGTTGGAACCCGAAGATGAAGCAGTTCATCTTCACCGAGCGCAACGGCATCCACATTATTGACCTCCAGCAGACCGTGACCCGGCTCGACGACGCCATCAACTTCGTTCGCGACACCGTCGCCAGCGGACAGGATGTGCTGGTCATCGGCACCAAGAAGCAGGCTCGCGAGACGGTCGAAATCGAAGCCGGCCGCGCCAACCTGCCGTATGTAAACAACCGCTGGCTCGGCGGCACGCTCACCAACTTCCGCACCATCCAGGGCCGCGTACGCCACCTGACGAACCTCGAAACGTCGACGGAGCGGGGCGACTTCCTGCGCCTGACGAAGAAGGAACAGCTCGATATCTCGAACGAGATCGAGCGGCTGAACCGCTACTTCGGCGGCATCAAGCACATGGACCGCCTGCCCGGCGCCGTGTTCATCATCGACACCGTGAAGGAGCAGATCGCGGTTGCCGAGTGCAAGCGCCTCAACATCCCGATCGTGTCGCTGGTCGATACGAACTGCGACCCGGACCCGGTGGCCTTCCCGATCCCGAGCAACGACGACGCGATTCGCGCCATCAAGCTTATCCTCGGCAAAATGGCCGAGGCCGCCATGGATGGCCGCACCGCGCGCGAAGCTGGCCTCTCGGCTGGCGTCAATGTCGCCGACATGACCGCCGCGATGGAAGAAGCGATGGCGAGCGGCACGTTCAGCGCTTCGGCCGAAGAGACCGAGACCGGGACGATTGTCACGCCGCAGGTCACCACGGTTTCCGCGGAAGCACAGGCAGCGGCAGCGCCGACCGCCTAAGTTCGCAGGCATAACGGACCCAGCGCGCCTGCCCACTCGGACAGGCGCGCTGCATATCCACGCACCCACCCGTTCCCCATGTATTGAGTCAACGAAAAAGGAAGTTTGAAAAAGATGGCAGAGATCAGCACCGCAATGGTGAAGGAACTTCGCGACGCGAGCGGCGCCGGCGTCATGGATTGCCGACGTGCACTTGAGGAATCTGGTGGCGACCTGAAGAAGGCCCAGGAGATCCTCCGCGAAAAGGGCATCGCCGCCGCCGCCAAGCGTTCGGACCGCGAAGCGAACCAGGGCGTGGTGGAAGCCTACATCCACGGCAACGGCCGCGTTGGTGTTCTCCTGGAACTCAACTGCGAGACCGACTTCGTGGCCAACACGGAAGACTTCCGTGGCCTCGCCCGAAACATCGCCATGCAGATCGCGGCGATGAACCCGCAGGTCGTCTCCGTTGCCGACCGCGAAGGCAAGGAGATCGAGGGCAAGGACGAAGAAGTCGTGCTCCTCAGCCAGCCGTACATTCGCGATGGCAGCCAGACGATCCAGGCGCTCGTGAACGAAACGATTGCCAAGACCGGCGAGAACATCCGCGTCAGCCGCTTCATCCGCTACGAGCTCGGGCGGTGACAGACGGCCTGGCCGGGACCCGCTACCGGCGGGCAATGGTGAAACTGAGCGGAGAAGCGCTCATGGGAAGCCGTGCCTTCGGTATCGACTCGGCCACCATTCGCGCCCTGGCCAGCCAGGTGGCGCGCGCAGCAGCAGAGGGCGTCGAAGTTGCCATCGTCGTTGGCGGTGGCAACTACTGGCGCGGCTCGACAGTCGCCGAAACGGGCATGGACCGCGCCACGGCGGACTATGCAGGCATGCTCGCGACAGTGATGAACGGCCTCGCGCTCCAGGATGCGCTCGAAAAAGAGGGCGCGACCGTTCGCACGCAGACCGCCCTCTCGATCGCCTCAGTCGCGGAGCTGTACATCCGGCGGCGGGCGATGCGGCACCTCGAAAAGGGCCGAGTCGTGATTTTCGCCGCCGGCACGGGCAATCCCTTCATGACGACAGACACGGCGGCCGCCCTGCGCGCCATCGAAACCGATTGCCAGGTGCTGCTGATGGCGAAGAACGGCGTCGATGGCGTCTACGATGCAGACCCGGCGAAAGTGCCGGATGCGAAGCGGTACGACCACGTGACCTACATCGAGGCGATGCAGCGGCGGCTCCAGGTGATGGACAGCACCGCCCTCAGCCTCTGCATGGAAAACCAGGTACCGATCGTCGTCTTTGACATTCATGCGAATGACAGCATTTATCGTGCCCTCTGTGGGGAGCGAATCGGTACAATCATTTCAGCGGACCCAGGCGCGGCGCCCGTCCGGGAGTTGACCCAGGGATAAGCACCATTCGCGGCCACTGCGGCCGCGGCACACTGGCGCAGGAGTAGCGTGACCATGGCGAGAGAATCCGTTGAAGCGTACGACTCCGATACGGCCCTCCTCGAAGCAGAGGAGAAGATGGATAGCGCAGTGGAATCGCTCCGGCGAGACCTCAACGGCGTGCGCAGCGGCCGGGCCCACCCCAGCCTCATCGAATCCATGCCCATCGACTATTACGGGGCGATGACCCCACTTAAGCAGCTCGGCACGATCAGCGCGGCCGAATCGCGGCTGCTCACCATCCAGGTCTGGGATAAAGGCGCGGTCAAGGCGATCGAGAAGGCCATCCGCACCTCCGAGCTCGGATTGAACCCGGCGATCGATGGCCAGCTCATCCGGCTGCCGTTCCCCGCCCTCACCGAGCAGCGCCGCAAGGACCTCGTGAAGGTGGTCCATAGCAAGACCGAAGAGGCGCGGGTCTCGATTCGCAACGTTCGCCGCAACATCCACGACGAATTGCGCAAGGTCGAAAAAGGCGGGGGCATCTCCGAAGACGACCTGAAGGCGAGCGAGGAAGAGCTCCAGAAGATCACCGACCGGCACATCGCCACCGTGGACCTGGAGGGGAAGCGCAAAGAGGCGGCGCTCCTTGAAGGCTGATTCGGCAGCTGCCGGGGACCTCGCCGAGCACCTCGGCGAGGTCATTTCGCCGCTCTCCGGAGGGCGGGTGCCCCGCCATGTGGGCATCATCATGGATGGCAACGGCCGCTGGGCGAACCAGCGCGGCCTCCCGCGTGCGGCAGGCCACCGCGCCGGCACGGAGAACATCCGCCGGATCATCGAACGATTCACCGACCACGGCATCCAGCACCTGACGCTCTACGCGTTCAGCACCGAGAACTGGAGCCGCCCGCGGGCGGAAGTGCGCGGCCTCATTCGTCTCCTGAGCTATTTCATCAAGCGGGAAGTCGACAATTTCGTGAAGAGCGGCGTGCGCCTGCGCATGTTCGGCCACAAAGAGAACCTGCCCGATTGGCTCCAGCGCCAGATCGACGACGCCCTCGAGCGCACGAAGAACTGCGACAAGCTGAGCCTGAACATCTGCTTCAGCTACGGCGGCCGGGACGATGTGGTCGGCGCTGTTCGCCAGCTGATCGCCGATGGCGTGAGCGAAGAAGACGTGACCGAAGAAGCGATCGCGAGCCGCCTCTACTCCGCCGGGCAGCCCGACCCGGACCTCATCATCCGCACCGCGGGCGACCAGCGCATCTCGAACTTCCTCATCTGGCAGGCCTCGTACGCGGAGCTGTATTTTACTGACACCTTCTGGCCCGATTTTGGCCGCGAAGACGTGGACCTCGCGCTCGCCGACTATGGCCGCCGCAAGCGGAAGTTCGGCGGCCTCCCGGATGACCTCGGCGACTCACCGGACGCCCTCGCCGACCCGGTCGATTAAGCTCCGCGCAGAACACAACCGGCCAGCGGGCGATAATTCGGAGATGAACCACAATCTCGCGTTGCGGCTTGGCACGGCTGCTGTCGGCCTGCCGATTGTCGTTGGGCTCGCCTATCTCGGCGGGTGGCCGTTCGCGATTGCCGCCGGGATCGTCATCTTTCTCGCCGCGCTCGAATTCCAGCACGGTTGGCTCATCCCCTCGATGCCCCTGCGCGATGCCCAGCAGTTCATCCCCACGGCGTTCGCCTGCGGCAGTATCGCGATGTTCGCGATCCGCGGCGAATCGATTGTCTGGATGGGGGTGGCCCTCGCGGCGCTGCTTGCGGCCGTCGGATATAGCCACACGAACCGCTTCGGCCCCCGGCGGCCGTTCAAGATCATGTCGTGGTGCGTCGCCTATCTCGGCGTGCTCGGCGCGTCGCTCGTGCTCCTGCGCGACCTGCCCTGGGGGCGGGACTGGCTCTTCATTGTGCTGCTCTCCACCTTTGCGACCGATACCGGCGCCTACGCGGTCGGGCGGGCGATTGGCCGCCGCAAACTCGCCCCCAAGATCAGCCCGAAGAAGACGCAGGAGGGCGCGGTCGGCGGTCTCATCGCGGGAGTCGCAGCGGTGCTGTTGCTGAACGAAGCGTTCGACACGGTCGCTTCAACCGCGAAGATGCTGCCGCTGGCGCTGCTGGTGCCGGTCGTGGGGCAGGCCGGCGACCTCTTCGAGAGCTGGATGAAGCGTCGCATGGGCGTGAAAGACGCCTCCGGGCTCCTCCCCGGCCACGGCGGCTTCATGGACCGGCTGGATTCGATCCTGTTCGTGATGCCGGTGGCGTATGTGTATATCCGGCTGGTCGTGTTGTAGGAGAGCGCTTCCGATACGGCTCCCAAAGCAAAGTCCGAGCCACGTCGGGCATGGAGTGGTCGTGGTGATTTGCCACTCGATCGTCCGCCGCCGGCCCAGCACCCGTGACCTGGAGTCGCGCTGGCCCGGGTCAGCAATGTCGGCGGTCGAGATGAGCAGGCGGTGGGTCACCCGCCCGCTCTCTGCCGGTCGCGGTTCCTCCATTTGGCGACACTACTCGATCGCCCGCCGCAGGCCCCGGAACTTGTGGCCTGGATTCGCACTGACCCGGGTCAGCATTGTCGGCAGGCAAGTCAAACAGGTGGTAATTCACCCACCCGCTCTCTGCCGGTCGCGGTTCCTCTGATTGGTGGCTGGACGAATGAAGCGTCCGCTCCCAAAAGCAAAGAGTCCGAGCCACGACAGGCATGGAGAGGTCGAGGTGAACTCGGTACTCGATCACTTGCCGCAGGCCCAGCATTGGTGCCCGGAGTCGCTCTGGCCGGGTAGCCAACGTCGGCTGTCGAGATGAGCAGGCGGTGGGTCACCCACCCGCTCTCTGCCGGTCGCGGTTCCTCCATTTGGCGACAGGACTGAACGCTCTGCTTGCTGAGGGAAAGTGCCTGGCTGGCCACTTGGGCATGGCGACAGCAAGGTAAAGTTTGGCGGACGTTTGGCGAGGGGTGTTCACGTTCGCTCACCCCCGTAGCGCGAACGTTCCGCTACCATGATCGAGTGACCGTTGCCCTCCAGCACCAGTACGCCGAGATCAACGGCATTCGCATGCACTACGTCGAATCGGGCGAGGGCGAGACGGTGCTCTTCGTCCACGGCTTCCCAGAGAACTGGTATTCGTGGCGCCACCAGCTCGATGCGTTCGCCGGTGGCTATCGCGTGGTCGCTCCCGACATGCGCGGCTACAACGAGACCGAAAACCAGGGGCCATTCGACACCACAACCCTGCAGAATGACCTCCTGGCGCTGATGGACCACCTCGGCCTGGAGCGCGTCCACCTGGTCGGGCACGACTGGGGCGCGGGAATCGCCTGGCTGTTCGCGATGAACCACGGCGACCGGCTGCATTCGCTGACCATCTGCAATGTGCCCCACCCGGCCATCGCCCAGGAGATGCTGAAGCGGCCGCGCCAGTTGCTGCGCAGCTGGTACATGCTCTTCTTCCAGCTGCCATGGCTGCCCGAGCGGGCGCTGGCAGCGAAGGACTACCAGTCACTCGCACGGGGACTGATTCGCGACTGCCGTCCCGGCACCTTCACGCGCGAGGACATCACCTTCTATCTCGAGTCCTGGCGGGCGCACGGGCTCGGCGGCGGCATTAGCTGGTATCGCGCGCTGCTTCGCAAGCCGCAGCGCCTGGGCGACCCGGTCCCGATTATCACCACGCCAACGCTGCTCATCTGGGCCGAAAACGATCGCTTCCTCGGCGAAGAGCTGCTCGAGAACACTGATGCTTATGTCGCGAACCTCGACGTACACACCCTCCCCGGGATTAGCCACTGGGTGCAGCAGGAGGCGGCCGGCGAAGTGAACCGGCTGCTCGCCGCCCACCTTTCCGCACACGGTGCTGCCGAGTGAGCGAAGAGATCCTCGTTCCCCACCCGGACGCGATGGAGACGCTCGCTTTCGATGGCGACAAGCCGCCGCTGCTCCTGCGCAAGGGCGTAGTGATCGGCCTCGTAGTCGCTTTCGTCGCGTTCGTCGCCGCCTACATCGTCATCGCGCAGGCGTTCGGCCTTTCGAACGCGATCCAGGCAGAGCCATTCAAGGACTGGGTCGAAGAACAGGGACCGCTCGGCCCAATCGTGTTCATCGTCGTCCTTGGGCTGTCGGTGCTCATCGCGCCAATCCCAAATGTGCCGATTTTTATCGCTGCCGGGCTGGCCTGGGGGCCAGTGCTCGGGACCGCGTATTCGATGGTCGGGATGATGTTCGGCTCGGTGATGGCGTTTTATTTTTCGCGCATTCTCGGGCGGCGGCACCTCCCGAGGCTCATCGGTCCCAAGGCGGCGGCGCGGCTGGACGGCCTGACCGCAGCGATGGGTGGCAAGATGGTCTTCTGGGCGCGAATGATACCGGTCATTAACTTTGACTGGATCAGCTTCGTCGCCGGGTTAACTTCCATCCGCTTCATACCGTTCTTCTGGTATAGCTTCCTCGGCATGTTGCTGCCGACGACCATCGCGGTTATCGCCGGTGATAGTCTCGGCAAGGACGTTCGAGTGACGCTGGCGCTCGGCGGCCTCTGGGTTGCCGGCATCGCAATCAGCGCGCTGGTGTTCTGGAAGCGCCGAAATCGCTTCCCCAAGAGCGCCTGAAACCAGGGCGGGGACAGCACCGGAGCACATGGGGGAAACCCTGCTCGACTCTCGGGGTAGCACCCGAGACCAACCGCCATCCGCTAGCAGCACAATGCAGCCATCCCCCCAGGCAATGACGTAACCATGAACAACAGAATTCCCGCATACCTCACTCTCCTCAAGCCGATGACCGGTCCCACGCGGCAGGCGGCTGCCCCGACGCACATCGCGCGGCACCTGCGGTATGAGCGCCCGGGAGCTACCTCGCGCGACGAATTCGGCGTGGCGACCCGCCATGCGCTCCTCCTGCAACTGGATACAATCGGCGAACTCGCACCTACGGCCCCGCTTTCGTTCCTCGTGGTGACGCTCCAGGGGTTGAACAACCTCGCCAACGACCTCGGCGAGCGTGCCTGCGAAGACGCCCTCAAGCTGACCGCGCAGACGATGGCCAACGTGACCCGGGCGACGGACATGGTCGGCTGGATGTCGGAAGCGGGCTTCGGCGTGGTCCTCCAGGGCACAGGCTCGATTGGCGCGAGCGCAGTGGCCGCGCGCATGTCCCACCACCTTGACCGCGCGCTGCAGGCCTTCCCGCACATCGTTGCGGAGGTTGGTTCGGCCACGGGCACGGGCGTGAACGCCGAGATGCTGCCAGTCGCGGCGATGGACTCGTTCCAGGGGCGATAGGTCGCTTCCGGCTGGGAGCGGAATCATACGAATTCGCGACTTACTTGGTTCCTGGCTCTTCCGGCAATCGCCGGGGGCGTCGCCGTCATCGTGCTGGCGACCGTCGTCGTTGTCCGCTGGCCCGAGCCCGAAGAGATTGGCGTAATGCAAACTGACCTGGTCGTCGAGTCCCGCAAAGACGATAAGTTCGTGGCGATGCTGCCGGTCAGCGAAATCCGCACGATCTTCCAGGCCGACCTCGGCTTCGAATTGCGCATCCCGGACGAAGTTCCATATGCGGACCGGGTGGTCCTCTCGCGCATCGATGCTATTTCGGCGCGGCTCGATTGGCCGGGCGGTGTCTACCTGCGTTATTTCCCCGTGGACCAAAATGCGGACTCTGCGCTCGTGCTCAGCTCGTTCCAAACGCCGTCCTCCTACGACTTCGACAGTATGGATATTGAGACGGTCGAGAGCTTGCGCCGCGATGGCCGTCTAATCCGCTGGTTTCGCAACCCACAGGGCTACACCGAGGCGTTTGCCTTCCAGGATGAAGGCTTCACCTTTTCGTGGTATCTCAACGCGCCAAACCTCCCGGAAAGGGATGACACAGTGGACCTGATGGTCGATTTCGCAAAGCAGTAGGCCGGCTCATCGCCCCGGCCGCCTTCGATGCCGTCGGGCGTCCGCCTGTTAGGGCGACGTTAACGTTCGGACAATAGCATCGCGGTCGACGCCCGCACTTTCGGCCCCACTCACCCGCCAGATGGCGCGAGTCTGCGGTCGCGGGCGATTTCCGCAACCCAGGAGTCTGAACGATGAAACCCCTCGTCCGCCGCGTGTCAGCGGCTGCCGGCCTGGCGGGGCTTGGCATCCTCGCCCTCACGCTCGGCCAACCGGGCCCTGGCGCCCTTCTCGGGAGCTCTGCCGACGCCGCCCGCGTGCCCCAGCTCTCGGTCCTCGCGAGCTACGCCACAGACTCCGAATTCGACTCTACCGGGGCAGAGATCGTCGCCTACGACGATGGCCGAATGTTCATCGTGAACGGCGACCGCGCGATCATCGAAGTGGTCGACATCAGCGACCCCGCGAATCCCGAGTGGCTCTTCGACGTCAGCATGGATGCCTATGGCGACGACATCACGAGCGTGGCCGCCTACAAGGGCGTTCTTGCTGCTACCGTCCCCGCGGGCGCCGAGGGAACAGATGAGCGTGCGCAGCCCGGCACACTCGTCTTCTTCGACCGCAATGGCACGATCCTGCGGGCCGTCCCGGTTGGGTCGCTGCCCGACATGGTGACCTTCACGCACAACGGCGCCTACGCGCTCGTGGCGAACGAAGGCGAACCGACCGCCGACTACGACTTCGACCCGGTCGGCTCGGTGAGCATCATCGACGTCTCGCTCGCGGCAAGGAATAACCTCACGAAGCCGCTTCCGAGCAACGCCGTCCGCACTGTTTCGTTCGAAGCCTTCAACGTGGGCGGCCCGCGTCACGCCGAACTCCCGGCGGACATTCGCATCTTCGGTCCCGGCGCATCCGTCGCGCAGGACATCGAGCCGGAATACATCACGGTGCCGGCGAACAACTCCACAGCCTATGTGACGCTCCAGGAGAACAACGCAGTCGCTGCCATCAGCATCAAGGGTGGGACCGTCGACGAGATTTTCGGCCTTGGGTTCAAGGACCACAGTCTCGCCGGGAACGAATTCGACGCCTCCGACCGCGATCCCGAGGGCGACCCGGCCTATTCGCCCCAGAACTGGCCGGTGAAGGGCATGTACCTCCCGGACGGCATCGCCAGCTACCAGGTTCGCCAGACCACCTACTTCGTGACCGCGAACGAGGGTGATACGCGCGAATACGAGGGCGATCCCGGATTCGTCGAGTTCGACCGGCTTCGCGCCCTGACCGGGGGCGGCGACATGTATGCGCCGCTCTGCGAGGACGTGTTCGGCTCGGAGATTTCGAGCCTGCGCGACAATGCGAATCTCGGCCGCCTGAACATCACGACCACGCTCGGCGTCCGCGAGGATGGCAACGGCGCGCCGGTCTGCTTCGAGGAACTCTACGCGTTCGGCGCCCGCTCCTTCTCCATCTGGAACGATGAGGGCGAACTCGTCTACGACAGCGGCAACGACTTCGAAGAGATCACGTTCGATGAGTACGGCTCGTTCGTGAACTCGAACCACACCGAGAACAACACCCAGGGTCGCAGCGACGACAAAGGCCCCGAGCCAGAGGGCGTCGCCATCGGCGAGATCAACCGCCGGACGTACGCCTTCATCGCGCTGGAACGCGTTGGCGGCGTCATGGTGTACGACATCAGCGACCCGGAGGAGCCGGAGTTCGTCCAGTACATCAACAATCGCGCGCTCACCTCGGCGGCGAACCCTGCACCCGGTCCCGACCTCGGCGCCGAGGGCCTCGCCTTCGTGACCGCGAAGAGCAGCCCGACCGGTATCCCGCTGCTCCTCGTTGCGAACGAGGTTAGCGGCACGGTGACCGTCTTCCAGTTCAACTAGCGCCGGCGGCCCTTGCGGCCGCAGGCTTGTCCCCGAAGCGCCAGCTACCTCCCCGGTGGCTGGCGCTTCTTGTTGTCCCGGTCACTGGCGATCGTCGGGCCGCTCGTTCGCTATGCCTCGACCGAGGGTGGCGACGCCATCTGCCGGGTTGGTGCGGCCTCCAGGAAGGCCCGGGCGATTTCAAGGACCTGGGCGCCCTTGCCTTCCAGGTGGGGCAAGTGGCCGCTGCCAGGCAGGATGCACAGCGAGGCGCCTGGAATGTCGCGGTACATGCCAAGCGCCATCTCCGGGGGGAAGAGCGGGTCGCGGTC
>JBBSKE010000032.1:0-15049 GCA_038256595.1 Tepidiformales bacterium
GCGCCGAAGGCGGCACGATGCCCGCGTCCACCGACTAGTGTCGCGCGTTTGAAGTTCGTTTACATCGCATACGGCGTGGCCAAGTTCAGGAAGCCCCTCCTTGGTGTAAGCGAACAAGCGACGCGCGACACTAGTCGCCCCCCTAGACCTTCTCGACTGCCCCAGTCTCGAGGCTGCGGTGGACCGCGACGAGGATCTTCGTCGCCTCGACGCCGTCTTCGAAGCTGACGCGGGATTGGCTCTCGCCGTTCATCGCGACGAGGAACGCGGCGAGCCGCTGAGGCGCCCAGGCGAGCGTCCCCGGGTAGCTGTGCCGCTTCCCCGAAATCGCGATGTTCTGGAACGTCGTATCGAGGTCGATCGCGCCATTCGTGCCCAGTACGCGGAAGTTGAACTCGACGCCCCCCGGCCACGATTCCGGCAGGATCCAGGCGGCTTCGAACACGCCGTCACCGCCGCCCTCGTAGCGCACGACCGCGTGAATCCAGTCCCAGGTATCGATACCGAGCGCGCTCAGAACGCCCTTCGAGCCGCTCGCGTACACGGTCTCGGCCTTCTTGTTGCCAAGCCAGTGCGCGAGGTCGAGGCAGTGCGACATCAGGAACCAGGCCGAACTCGTCTGGCCACTCCAGGAGAGCCGGTCCCGCGGCGAGGCAATCGGGTTGTTCAGGCGCGCGTTCATGGAGCGAACCTCGCCGATTTCGCCCGCCGCAATCTGCCGCTGGGCCTCGACATACGGCGGATTCCATCGGTTCGAATAGTTCACTTCGGCGTAGACTCCGGCCTTCGTGACTGCGTCGAGCATCGCCTGAGCGTCCGCGTTCGTCGTCGCCAGTGGCTTTTCGACGAGCATTGCCACGCCAGCCGCTGCGAGCATCTCGACCGGCTTGCGATGGGCGCCATCCGGGGTCGCGACGTAGGCGACATCGGGCTGCACGCCGGCGACTGCCGTCTCGATTGAATCGAAAAATGGCACGCCGTGCGCGTCCGCCACTGGTCGCCCGCGCGCTCTATCCAGGTCAACGATGCCCACGAGCACCGCGCCTGGCACGCGGCCGCTCTTCAGCAACGTGGCCTGTCTCCCGCCCATCGTCCCGGCGCCGACAATCAAGAACCGCTTTTCGTTCGTCACGGGCCGGAGTATACGAAATTTGCCTGCTATTCCCCAGCCTTGAGCGCGAAAGGCTGGTATTGTGGCGCCGTGACAATACTTGTCATCCCCGGCATCACCATGCCCGACGTCGAAGCGGCCTTCGTCGACCGAATTCTCGAAGCCGCCGGCCCCGGCAGCGAGGTCACAATCGCCGAATCGCCCGGTGAGGCGCTCGAAGCGATCGGCGACACCGATGTCCTCCTCGGTCCCATCAACGCGGACCTCTTCGCGCGGGCGGAGCGCCTCCGCTGGGTCCACGCCATCACCGCGGGGGCCGACGCCTACCTCTTTGACGCCATGATCGAAAGCGAGGTCGCGCTCTCGGGCGACAAAGGGCTCGTCGGCAGCCATCTCGCTGAGCACGCATTCGCGCTCCTCCTCGCCATATCGCGGCGGCTCGCGCGGGCAGTCCTCGATGGCCCAGCGTCCTGGCAGCACCGGGTCGAATATCGCCGCGAGGAGTTCGAACTCGAAGGGCTGACGATGGGTGTCGTCGGCTACGGCGGCACCGGGAAGGCGATCAGCCACCGCGCGGCCGCATTCGGCATGCGCTGCATCGCCGTCGACTGCGACCCCGTCGCACCCACCCCGGAGACCCCCGAAGTCTGGGGCTCGGACCGCCTCGACGAGCTGCTCGCGACCTCCGATGTGGTCGCCTGTGGCCTGCCCTTGACTCCGGTGACCCGCGAAATCTTCGGCGCCCGCGCGTTCGAACTGATGAAACCGACGGCGCTGTTCGTGAACGTGACCCGTGGCGAAGTGGTGGATGGTGAGGCGCTCGCGCACGCGATTCGAACCGGCCAGATCGCCGGTGCGGGGCTCGATGTCGCGCCAGTGGAGCCGCTACCGGCCAGCCACCCGCTCTGGACGACGCCGAACGTGGTGATGACGCCGCACACGGCCGGCGCCAGCCAGCTGCGCATCGGCCGCAACCTCGACCGATTCCTCCGTAATATCGGCCACTTCCGCGCAGGCAAGCCGTTGGAGGGCACCATCGACAAGCGCAAGGGCTACTGACGCGTCATAACGCGGGCGATCGCGCACCGGGTTCGTGCGAGCGAACCTCGGCATCGTTATCGTAAGGCTCGTGCTGCCCGGGACCGGCCGCTTGCCGCGTTCCTGTCCTCGACTCGCCGCCGAACCCGAACATCCAAGGAGAACCTGATGAGTACCGTCGCCTACATGAAGAAGAGCATCGATTTCGCCCACCGCGCCCTCACCGACGCGCGCAACGGCACCCCGGAGCAGCTGCATTTCGTGCCCGAACACGGCAGCCATTCCATCGCCTGGTGCCTCTGGCATACCGCCCGCGTCGAGGACCTGATCATTAATGCGCGCACCCGGGGCGTGCCGCAAGTCTGGAACGAGCAGTGGGCAGAGCGCATCGGCCTGCCCTTCGAAGGTTTCGGCACGGGGATGTCCGACGAGGACGCACAGGCGATCCGGATCAAGGACGTCGCTGCCCTGGCCGAATATCAGCAGGCCGTCTGGGACCAGACCGCCGTATTCCTCGACGCCACCACCGAAGAGGAGCTTGAGCGCGAAGTCCCGACCCGAACTGGCACCGAGACCGTCGGCGAAGGCATCTTCCTGCACATGATCGGCCACTTCAATGGACACCGCGGCGAAATCAACACGCTCCGCGGGATGCAGGGCATGCCGCCGGTCCTCGCCGTCGAGGGGACGCACTAACAAGACGCCTTTCCGAATGGAGGCCGGGACGCGAACGACGGCGTGCAGTCCCGGCGCGCCCATTGACGCGGCATTTCGCGCCGAACACGATGGAATGGTGAACGCCGCGCGGCAATGCGCGGCGGGAGGTGGTTCAACGTGACCGAAGGCGCAACTGGTCCCTGGTGGGTGCAACTGCGGCGCAATTTCGCGACCCGGCTGCTGATGATGCTGCTCCGCTGGGCGCAATAGGGCCGTCACCTCATCCGCTCATCCGCCGGAGCGGCCGGGCTCTCCGGGGAGCGCCTTGAAATTCGACCAGCCGCCCGCGCGGAGCCGAGGCTCCGTGAATCGCGCCGCGTGGTCCACTTCTGGCTTCCGGGGATGCTTCGCTGCGAAGCTGCTCGACCGGTTCCTCCGCCCACGGATCACCGAGCCGCGAGAGACCGTCGATCATGCCAATGCGAGCCGATGCCGGCCGGCAAATGGGGACAAGACCAGTGAGAACGCGTTGCAGCTGCCGTTGATCTGCTTCTGAGACGTTGTCCATCGACCCCACCCCCAACGCCGAATCCCAGAAAGTGATCGTCGAAACGCCCGCACTCCTGCCAATTGACACGAGGCTCGCGAAGACGTCCCCGCAGACCCGGATGAGTTCGACCCGGTCGGCCTCGTCCGGGTTTTTGCGCCTTCGCCGTGCGCCCGCATCACCACCTAATCCGCGTCAGGCTTCCAGCCGAAGCTCTGTGCCGCGTACTAAGTGTCCACGGGATTCGTGCGAGTATTCGCCGCGCCAATAATGACATAGTGCCGTTCGTCCAGCGGCGAGTTGCTGCGAATAGAGACGTTGAGTGCCCGGGCGGCTCGCGCAAGGTAGCCCGCGTCGAGGCTGCGAACGCTCGCAGCTGCTGCGGATGAGGTGATAAGTCACGTGAATCGCCCCGAATGAAATGACGTTACGTTCGGTGACGATTTCCGAACTTTACGAGTGGTGCTGCGGCTGCCATGCAACTTTGCACACGAAACAAGCCTGCAATGGAGGCGAAACGGCAAAGAAATGTAAAGCTGGCATCTTCGAGTCGTTCCACCTCGCAGAGGGGCTCGGAGTGGCAATCGGGGGTACACCCGATTCTGACCGCGAATGGGACAGGGAATGCTGTCGGAAGTCCATCCTTTGTCAGAATCGGGGTACCGGAATGTCTACTCTCGCCACGGTCGGCCGACATAGTCGGCGGCCACTGCTGCTGCTTGGCAGTGGCTTCCTTGCTCTGGCATTTATCGCCAGTGCACTCGCCCAAGATGAGCCGACCACGGAGGATCAGCTCGCCGATATCATCCTCGCAGTTGACACATTCTGGTTGCTCTTTGGTGCATTCCTTGTGTTCTTCATGCAGGCCGGCTTTGCCATGGTTGAGGCCGGGTTTGTGCGTTCCAAGAACACAACGAACATTCTTATGAAGAACGTCCTGGACTGCTGTATTGGTGGTCTTCTCTTCTGGGCAATCGGCTGGGGCCTTGCCTATGGCGTAAGCGGTGAAGCATCCAATGGCTTCGCCGGCGATGGCCAGTTCTTCCTCAAGGCCTACCCGAACGACGGCTATGCCGCCTGGATCTTCCAGTTCGCCTTCGCCGCCACCGCCGCCACGATCGTCTCCGGCGCGATGGCCGAGCGCACGAAGTTCGGCGCCTATCTCATCTACACCGCGTTCATCAGCGGCATCATCTACCCGATTGTCGTCCACTGGGGCTGGGACGGGAACGGCTGGCTCAGCGCCTTTGCCGAAGACCCGATCGGCACGAACGGCTACATCGACTTCGCCGGCTCGGGCGTCGTCCATGCGGTTGGTGGTACAGCGGCCTTCGTCGGCGCGTACTTTGTCGGTCCCCGTATCGGCAAGTTCGGCAAGGACGGCTCGATTAACGCGATTCCCGGCCACAACATCGGCATGGGCGTCCTTGGTCTCTTCATCCTCTGGTTCGGCTGGTACGGGTTCAACCCGGGCTCGACCCTCGCGCTTAGCGGCGGCTTCGCAGCCCTCGCGGCCAAGGTGGCCGTCACCACGACGCTTTCCGCATGTGCCGGCGGCGTAACTGCCGTGCTGTACACGAAGATGCGGACGGGGCGTTACGACCTCGGCCTGACGGTCAACGGTATCCTCGGCGGCCTCGTCGGAATCACGGCGGCATGCGCGGTCGTCGACCCCTGGGCCGCGATCGTCATCGGCGTTATCGGCTCCATGATTGTCATCTTCGGCGTCGGCTTCCTCGACCGAATCAAGATCGACGACCCGGTCGGTGCCGTCTCGGTCCACTGCTTCGCCGGCATCTGGGGCGTGCTCGCAGTTGGCCTCTTCGCCAGCCAGGACGGCATCGGCGCGGCCTACACCGAGACGGACCAGTACGGTCTCCTCCTCGGCGGTGGCGTGGAACAGCTTGGTATTCAGCTCATCGGCATCGTTGCCATCGTCGGCTGGACGGCCATCATGTCCGCCATCCTTTTCGCCGCCATCAAGGCGACCTACGGCCTGCGTGTCAGCGAGGCTGAAGAGCTCCGCGGTCTCGACCTCGACGAGCATGGCATCGACGCCTACCCGGACTTCGGCGCTTCTGGCAGCGGTATCTTCCGCGGCACCACTGGCGGCGGGAAGTAACGAACAACATACTCTGCGGGGCAGCAGCCAAATGCTGACCCCGCATATCGTGAGCCAATACAGGGAGCAATGAGATGAAAAGGATCGAAGCGATCATTCGCCCGCAGCGATTGCCATTCGTACGCGAAGCACTCGAAGAGCTGGGCTACGGCGGTATCACCGTTGCCGAAGTCAAAGGTCACGGCAACCAGCGCGGCATCACCGAGCAGTGGCGCGGCCGCCAGTACAAGGTCGAGTACCTCTCGAAGGTCTGGATCCTCCTGGTTGTCGACGACGCCAACCTGGAAAAAGTCATCGACACGATCTGCGATAGCGCCCGCACTGGCGAAATCGGCGATGGCAAGATCTTCGTTTCCGAAGTGCTCGATGTCGTTCGCGTCCGCACCAAGGAGCGCGGCAACGCAGCGATCTAGTCTACCCCTGGCGAGGCGATGCCCTGTGGGCATCGCCTGTACGCTGCCGCACGATGTGGTGAGCTCCCGTTTTCCTCGGCCGTCACCGCCTGCCTGAGCAGCCCACTCGCGGTCCGGTGGCCGACCTGCACCGGCCCACAGCGAGAGGGTGCGCCTCGGATGATTTACGAACCGTTCGCCGCTCGGGTGGCCTCACTTCGCGATGGATGGCTCGCGCGGCGGCAGATGAAACACCTGAATGTCCGGCGCGACCGGCCTGCCCGGTTCGAACTTCTGTTGACGCTCTACGACTGGGTTGAACGCTCCCTCGAGACCATAGAGTCCGTCTACGAAGGCACCCTCCTCCTCGAATTGACCCCCGGCCGGATGCGCAGGCAGATCTCCTCGCCTTTTCTGTCGGCGTCGAAGACGTGTATCGCATAGCGTTCTGGATTGCTCAGCGCGAAGAACAGCGAACCTCCACCTGGGACTTGCACGCGGAGATTTGTACGCCGCTGGCAGTCTCCAGCGTGGCCCCGAATCGCAGCGCTGGGCAGTGGACCCAGGCCCGGGTGGAAGAGCTCCTGCTGACCCTCCTCACAGCCGTTGAGCGCGAGCACTACGAGGCAGATCGATTGCCTGCCCGTCCGCCAAAGGCTGGGTAAAGTTAAGTTTTGGCGACCACTTCGAAAAGTAGGCTATACCGGGGCGCATCTTTATCATTGCGGCGTCGCACTTTCCTAACTCATTCTTTCCGTGACGCCGTGCGCCCGCCAGTGGTTTCGTGCCCGTAGCTGGCGCTCCGCAACACATTAGCGACCCATCGGAGGTATATCTTGGGGCTTCTTCTCCTCGTCCTGGCAGCCGGAGTGGCATCGCTTATCTTTGCGTATGTCACCACCAAGCGGCTCATGAAGGTCGATACGGGAACGGATCTCATGCGCGAAATCGCCGAGGCGATTCAGCTGGGAGCAAACGCTTTCCTGCGACGTGAGTACCAGTTCCTGGCGATCTTCGTGGCTGTTGTCGCAGTCATATTGACGCTTTTCGTCGATTACGACGTCCTCGATCGTTTCGGCGAGCAACGCGGCAACATTACAAATCTGCCGCGTACAGCCGGCTCGTACGTGCTCGGCGCCGTGACCTCTGCGGTGGCCGGCTATGTCGGCATGTACGTCGCGGTCCGCGCCAACGTCCGGACAGCTGCCGCTGCCCGGACCGGCCTGAACCCGGCCCTCCGCGTCGCCTTCTCCTCTGGCGCAGTCATGGGTATGACGGTGACGGGCATCGCGGTCGTGGCCATCACGCTCGTCTATATCGTCACCGAAGATGTGCAGCCGCTCACCGGCTTCGCCTTCGGCGCTTCGTCGATCGCCCTCTTCGCTCGCGTCGGCGGTGGTATCTACACCAAGGCTGCTGACGTCGGCGCGGACCTCGTCGGCAAGGTCGAGGCTGGTATCCCCGAGGACGACCCGCGTAACCCGGCGACCATCGCCGACAACGTGGGCGACAACGTCGGCGACGTTGCCGGCATGGGTGCGGACCTTTACGAGTCCTACGTTGGTTCGATCATCGCGGCGATGTCGCTGACGGCATACGCCGTAATCGGCCTCAATGAGAACGGTGTCTTCAAGCCCGAAGATGCAGTGAACTGGGACTCCAACGCGGTTGTCCTGCCACTACTCATCGCGGGCATGGGCATCATCTCGGCCATCATCGGCACGTTCCTCGTTCGCACCAAGGAAGGCGCGAACATGGGCAGCCTGCTCTGGGCGCTGCGCACAGGCATCTTCTCCGCCAGCGGCCTCGTCCTCGTTGGCACCGCTGTCGCGCTCGTCGCGCTCGACCTGCCGTTCCGACTGTTCTGGGCTGTCCTAACAGGATTGGTCGCAGGACAGGTCATCGGTACCGTCACCGAGTACTACACCGCCTACGAATTCAAGCCCACCCAGCGACTCGCGAAAACGGCCGAAACCGGCCCGGCGACGCTCATCATCGGCGGCCTCGGCCTCGGCATGATTTCGACTGCAATTCCGATCCTCGCGATCGTCGCGGCAATCTGGGTCACGTTCGAAATTGCCGGACTTTACGGCATCGCGCTGGCCGCCGTCGGCATGCTCGCCCCACTGGGTATTACGCTCGCTACTGACGCCTATGGCCCGGTAGCGGACAACGCCGGCGGTATCGCCGAGCAGGCTCACCTTCCCCCGGAAGTTCGCGAGCGCACCGACGCACTCGACAGCCTGGGTAATACGACGGCGGCGACCGGGAAGGGTTTCGCCATCGGCTCAGCCGTCCTGACGTCGCTCGCCCTTCTCGTCACCTATACGTTGGTCATCCAGCAGCCTGGGGAACCAGCGCTTGTCTTCGACCTCCTGAATGTCGACGTCATGATGGGTCTCATCGTCGGCGGCCTGATGCCCTTCATCTTCGCCGCCCTCACGATGGAAGCCGTCGGCCGCGCCGCAATGGCCATGGTGAACGAAGTTCGCCGCCAGTTCCGGGAGATACCCGGGATCATGGAAGGCACCGGAAAGCCCGACTACGCCCGCGCGGTCGCCATCTCCACGGACGGCGCCCTCAAGGAGATGATCGTCCCCGGCCTCCTCGCCGTCACCGTCCCTGTTCTTGTTGGCGCGATTGTCGGCCCCGAAGCCCTCGGTGGCCTGCTCATCGGCTCCATCGTCTCTGGCGCCGTCCTTGCGCTCATGATGGCGAACGCTGGTGGCGCCTGGGACAACGCCAAGAAGTACATCGAAGCCGGCCATCTCGGTGGCAAGGGCACGGACGCTCACAAGGCGGCCGTCGTCGGCGACACCGTCGGCGACCCATTCAAGGACACGTCTGGCCCGGCGCTCAACATCCTGCTCAAGCTGATGTCGATTGTCGCGGTCGTGTTCGGCCCGCTCTTCGTCGGGTAAGCCAGTTTCGAAGCGAACGTGAAGCGCCCGGGAATCGCAGATTCCCGGGCGCTTCTGCGTCTCCAGGTGCATTAATTCCGTCAGAAATGCACGAATTCGCAACATTTGTAGCGTTTCTGTAATGCCTGCGCGCTCTCCCTGCCGCCAGCGTGACCATCTCTCGGGTAAAGTCTGGACTATGGTCTGTACAAACCCAACAACACCCTGCCAGGTTCTGCCAACGGAGATTGCCTGTGGTTTCTGATAAAAATGCCGCGACGTCCGCGGCCAAGCCTCGTTCCAATACAATCCGCGGTCAACGAAGTGCGAAGGGGCTCCCCGAGACGCCTCCCTCGCGCGTAATCATCCGTTCCATCGAACCTGCGGTGGATGGCGGCCGATTCCCCGCCAAGCGCGTCGCCGGCGAGCCGGTCACCGTCACCGCGACCGCCTTCGCCGATGGTCACGACCACCTCCGCGTCGAATTGCTCTGGCGGGAGGCGAAAGGCGGCTCCTGGAACCGCGCGCCAATGTCTCCCGGATTCAACGACACCTGGACGGCCGAGTTTGTACCCACCTCTGCAGGCAACTGGGAGTTCACGGTCGAAGGCTACATCGACCGCTACGGCACCTGGGTCGCCGGGCTTGCGAAGCTGGTCGCCGCCAACCGCGCGACTCCACCAGAACTCCTTGATGGCTCAGCCCAGCTCCTTGCAGCCAGCGAACGTGCCGACGACCCGGCCGAGCGAGCAGCCCTCGAAGGCACCGCCAGCGCTATCGCCTCAGCCTCGCTCGGGGATGCCCTCGCCGCCGCCCAGGCGCTCGAAATGCTCGCGGTGAAGTGGCAGGATCGCGGCGTTATCGCGCGCCCGGCCACGAGCCTCCCGTTGCTGGTCGAGCAGCCACGCGCTGGCAATGGCGCGTGGTACGAGCTTTTCCCGCGTTCCGCCGGCGAACCTGGCTCCCATGGCACCCTGCGCGATGTCCAGGCGCGCCTGCCGGAGATCGCCGCGATGGGTTTCGACGTGCTCTACCTTCCGCCGATTCACCCGATCGGCACGTCCCATCGCAAGGGTCCGAACAACACGCTGACGCCCGCGCCTGGAGACCCCGGGAGCCCGTGGGCGATCGGCTCGAAGGACGGCGGCCACACCGCGATTCACCCCGAACTCGGCACGCTCGAAGATTTCGCGGCCCTTGTCGCCTCGGCGGCCGAATAGGGCATCGATCTCGCGCTCGACATCGCCTTCCAGTGCTCGCCGGACCACCCCTGGGTTACCGAGCACCCCGGCTGGTTCCGCCACCTGCCCGACGGTTCGATTCGCTGCGCCGAAAACCCGCCCAAGAAGTACGAGGACATCTTCCCGTTCGACTTCGAATGCGAGGACTGGCGCGCGCTCTGGACCGCCCTTCGCGACGTGGTCACGACCTGGGCCGAGCGCGGCGTGCGTATCTTCCGCGTCGATAATCCGCACACGAAGCCAGTCGCCTTCTGGGAGTGGATGATCCAGTCCGTGCGCGAGACCTACCCGGACGCGGTCTTCCTCGCTGAGGCGTTCACCCGCCCGGCGATGCTGCAGACCCTCGCCCGCGCCGGGTTCAGCCAGTCCTACACCTATTTCACCTGGCGAAACACGAGCTACGAGATCCAGTCGTTCATGACCGGCCTCACGCAGCCCCCGGTGAGCGAATTCCTGCGCCCCAACCTCTGGCCGAACACGCCGGACATCCTGCCCGAGTACCTGCAGGCGAGTGGCCGCCCCGGCTTCGTCATCCGCCTCGTCCTCGCTGCAACGCTTGGGGCGAACTACGGCATCTATGGCCCGCCGTTTGAGTTGGGCGTTGGACAACCGCGCGAACCCGGGTCCGAAGAGTACCTCGACTCCGAAAAGTACGAAATCCGGCAGTGGAACACCGCCGACGAGTGGAGCCTGGCACCGCTCATCGCGCGCGTGAACGCGATTCGCAAGCGACACCCGGCCCTCCTCCAGGACCGCACCCTGCGCTTCCACGAGACCGACAACGAGCAGATCCTCGCCTACAGCAAGTCTTCGCCCAACGGCGACACGATCCTCGTCGTCGCCAACCTCGACCCACGCTATCGGCAGGCTGGCCACGTTACGCTCGATATGGCCTCGCTCGAACTGCCCTACGATGCCCAATACCAGGTCCATGACCTTCTCGGCGACGGCCGCTTCATCTGGCGCGGCCCCCGAAACTTTGTCGACCTCGACCCGCAGCTCAGCCCGGTCCATATATTTGCGCTTCGCAACTGGGCCCGTACGGAGCAGAACTTTGAGTATTACCTGTGACAACCGCTGAAACGCCCCCACGCTCTCGTTCCCGCAAATCACCGCCGCAGCCCGTTGGCGAACCCTCGCTCTGGTATAAGGACGCAGTCATCTACGAACTGCACGTCCGCGCCTTCGCCGATGGGAACGGCGATGGTGTCGGCGACTTTAAGGGCCTGACCAGCAAGCTTGATTACCTGAAGGAACTCGGCGTTACCGTCATCTGGCTGCTCCCATTCTATGAGTCGCCACTGCGCGACGACGGCTACGATATCGCCGACTATCGCAAGATTAACCCGACCTACGGCAATATCCGCGAATTTCGCACGTTCCTTGACCGCGCCCACGAGATGGGCCTGAAAGTCATTACCGAACTCGTGCTCAACCATACGAGCGACCAGCACGCCTGGTTCCAGCGCGCTCGCCGTGCTCCAAAGGGCAGCAAATTCCGCGATTACTACGTGTGGAGCGATACCGCTACCGAATACTCTTCCGCGCGCATCATCTTTAAGGACTTCGAACTGTCGAACTGGTCCTGGGATCCGGTCGCTCAGCAGTATTTCTGGCACCGCTTCTATTCGCACCAGCCAGACCTCAACTTCTACAGCGCTGCGATGAAGCAGGAGCTGTTTTCGATTGTCGACTTCTGGTTCGACCAGGGTGTCGATGGCTTCCGGCTCGACGCCATCCCCTACCTGTTTGAGCGCGAAGGCACGAGTTCCGAAAACCTGCCGGAGACGCATGAGTTCCTGCGCGAACTGCGCGCCCACGTGGATGCGAACTACTCGGACCGCATGCTCCTGGCTGAGGCGAACCAGTGGCCGGACGATGCTGCGCACTACTTCGGCGACGCGGACGAATGCCACATGGCCTACCACTTCCCGCTCATGCCTCGCCTCTTCATGGCCGTCCGCATGGAAGATCGTTTCCCGATCACCGAAATCCTCGAACAAACGCCGAATATCGACGACTCCTGCCAGTGGGCCTTGTTCCTGCGGAACCACGACGAGCTCACCCTCGAAATGGTCACCGAAGAAGAGCGCGACTACATGTACCGCGCCTACGCTCGTGACGACCGGGCTCGCATCAACCTCGGCATCCGCCGTCGTTTGGCGCCGCTGCTTGGCAACAATCGCCGCCTGATCGAGCTGATGAACGCGCTCCTGCTCTCGATGAAGGGCACGCCCGTCATCTACTACGGCGACGAACTCGGCATGGGCGACAACATCTACCTCGGCGACCGGAACGGCGTGCGCACGCCGATGCAGTGGAGCTCCGACCGGAACGCTGGCTTCTCTGCGGCGAACCCGCAGCGCCTCTTCCTGCCCGTGATTATCGACCCCGAATACCACTACGAAGCGGTCAACGTCGATGCCCAGCACGCCAACCCCTCGCTCCTGCTCTGGTGGATGCGGCGAATTATCGGCCTGCGCAAGCGCCACAAGGCGTTCGGGCGCGGCTCGATGACCTTCGTCGATAGCGACAACCGGCGCGTCCTCTCGTTCGTGCGCGAATACGAAGGCGAGCGGATTCTCGTCGTCGTAAACCTCTCGCGGTTCGCCCAGGGCGTGAACCTCTCGCTCGGCGCCTATGCGGGCAGCCAGCCGGTCGAACTCTTCGGCCAGGGACGCTTCCCGGTCATCGGCGACGCGTCCTACTTCCTCTCGATGGGGCCACATAACTTCTTCTGGTTCGCGCTCGAAGCAACATCGGGCGTGCTCGGCAGCGGCGAATCGCTCTCCACCCGCCCGAGCGTTAAGATCCCCGGCCGCTGGACCGAGATCGTCACCGCGTCGCAGCGAACGCAGCTTAACGACATCGTCGGCCAGTACCTCCCCGGGCGGCGCTGGTTCGGCGGCAAGTCGCGCAAGATTCGCCGCCTGCGGGTGGACGACGTCATCCCGGTGCGGCGCCGTAATGAGGTCGAAGCGTTCTTCCTCACCGTCCAGCTCGAATACCAGGACGGCGAACCCGAGTGCTACACGCTCATCGCCGCCGCGGTTGATGTAGCGACCGCCGAGCAGATTGAGCGCGATACGCCGTGGGCGATCATCGTTCCGCTCGATACCGCCCAGGGTCAGCTCGTGCTCGTCGATGCGACCGCGGTGCCATCGTTCACGACTACGCTCATCGAGTTCTTCCGGCGGCGTGGCCAGGCCGGCGACGGCGATGCGACCCTCAATTTCACGCCCTCCGCGAGCCGCAAGCGCTCCGACGGCGTCGTCCCACCCGGCACGGTCAGCCGCTCCGAGCAGAGCAACACCTCCGTCATCTATGGCAACCGCTACATGCTCAAGCTGTTTCGACGGATGGAGTACGGCGACCACCCCCAGGTCGAGATGGACCTCCGTCTCGAACAAGCGGGCGTTGCCGGGACCCTCACCCCGCGTCTCGCCGGGACGATGACCTTCGAAAAGGCCGGCCGCACGGCGATAACCGGCGTCCTCGAGCACTACGTCGAACACCAGGTCGATGCCTGGCGCTTCGCCCTCGACGAGTTCGGTAGGTTCGCCGAGGACATCGCCGCCGAGCGCGTCCCGCCCCCGAAGATGCACCGGCCGGTCCATCCGCTCGATGCCGGGACGCCACCATCCGAACTGACCGAGCGCATCGGCGGCTGGCTCGATTTCGCTCGCCTGCTCGGCCGCCGCACCGGCGACCTGCACGCAGCTCTCTCCTCGCCAACCGAGAACCCGGCGCTCGCGAACGAACGCTTCACCCCGTTCTACCAGCGGTCGCTCTCGCAGGGCCTCCGCACGCGGGTTCGGCAGGCGATGCGCCAGCTCAAGGCCCACCAGTCGCAACTCAGCGAGCGCGATAGCGAACTCGTTGCCCGCGTCGTCCAGGGCGAAGAGCGGCTGCTCGCGCGCGCGCAGCAACTCGCCACCGAATCGCTTAAGGGCACGCGCATCCGCGGCCACGGCGACCTTCATCTCGGCCAGGTGCTGCTCTCCAGCGGCACGCCGGTCTTCATCGACTTCGAAGGCGAGCCGGCGCGCTCAATCGGCGAACGGCGGGTCAAGCGCTCGCCGCTCCTGGATGTCGCCGGGATGCTGCGCTCGTTCCACTACGTCAGCCGCGTCGGATTGCGGCCGCTCGACGAGGCGAACCAGGCCCAGGCCGAGTCGGTCGTCGCCTGGACCGACGCCTGGTACCTCTGGACCGCCGCGTCATACCTCGAAGGCTACTTCGAGGTCGCGGGGACCATCGAGGCGCTGAGCGACAACGGAAAGGCCGAGCGCCGCCTGCTGCTCGACTGCTTCCTGCTCGAAAAAGCGCTCTACGAGCTGCAATATGAGATGGACAACCGTCCCGAATGGGTCTCAGTGCCCATCCTTGGCATTCTCGACCTCATCGAAGGAGGGCCCGAACTTTGACGACAGCCACCAGCACCACCCAGGATTTCGGCCCGGTCTTCGGCTCCGCAGACCTCCACCTTTTCAACGAGGGCACCCACTCGCGCCTCTACGAGAAGCTCGGCGCGCACCGTTCGGTCGTGAATGGCGAGGCCGGCTTCACGTTCGCGGTCTGGGCGCCTAACGCGCGCTCGGTCGAGGTCATCGGCGACTTCAACGGCTGGCTGCGCGGCGCTTTGTCACTCGCCCCGGTCGGCGCCTCGGGCATCTGGTCCGGCTTCGGCCGTGGTTGCGAACCGGGCAACCGCTACAAGTACGCGATTACCGCCGCCGACGGCGAGCAGCTGCTCAAGGCCGACCCGTTCGCCTTTTCGGCCGAACAGTCTCCGGGTAACGCCTCCATCGCCTGGGACCTTTCGAACGAATGGCACGATGGCGACTGGATGGCGAACCGGGCCGCGAAGAACGCCCTCGATGCCCCGATGTCCATCTACGAAATGCACGTCGGTTCGTGGCGGCGCGTGCCCGGCGAGGACAATCGCTCGCTCACCTATCGCGAACTGGCCGAGCAGCTCCCGGCCTTCCTCCGCGATTCCGGGTACACCCACGTCGAGTTCCTGCCGCTCATGGAGCAC
>JBBSKE010000033.1:0-14977 GCA_038256595.1 Tepidiformales bacterium
CGCCCGAATTCGTCGCCGCCGACATGCTCGCCCAGGCCGAACACGACGCGCTCGCCAGCCCGATTCTCCTGACGCCCTCGCACTTCCTCGCGGACGAAGTCGACCGCGCCATCGAGCGCCAGCTTCGCACCATGGAGCGCGCGAAGATCGCCCGCGCGGCCATCGATAACCGCGGCGGCTGCATCCTCGTGAACGACATCGACCACGCCATCGACCTGGCGAACGCTTACGCGCCGGAGCACCTCTGCCTCTGCATCGAACAGCCGATGGCCTATGCCCAGAAGGTGAAGAACGCGGGCGGTCTCTTCCTCGGCGAAAATTCGCCCGAGGCGGTGGGCGACTACACCGCTGGCCCCAGCCACACGATGCCGACCGGCGGCAGCGCCCGCTGGAGCGGCCCACTCGGCGTCCACGACTTCCTCAAGAAGATGGCCGTCGTAAATCTCCCCGAGAGCGACATGGAGGAGCTCAACCAGATGGCGGCGATCATCGCCCGCGCCGAAGGCCTCACCGGCCACGCGCATGCGGTCGAACGACGGCTCAAGGGGCGCTGAATCGCGAAATCAACGAGCCCGTCGCACGCCTTCTAACCCAAAATCCGAACCGCGACGGGCACGGAGCGGGCGGGTGACCCGGCGACGAGTTCGCCCCGCCCGGCCGGATGGAGCGCCAATTAATAAGCCATCTCTGGCCGTGCGAGGAATGAGACAAATCTGTCGCAAGTTTAGGATTCTACACGCGGCACATCCATTCGAAGCAAAACGTAGGGTTTCTCCTCAGCGCAATACGGTGATTGCCGCGATGGACCTGTAGGCGCTGCGATGCGGATAGTGTGGCTACCAGGGGGCTCTCCGAAGAGTGGTATTAAGGAATCGATTTTGGCTGATATTTCGGTCCATATGTTGACTGGCACGCGAAATATTCACCGCCTTGACACGCAAGAAATCTGGGTCGGTTCAAACCTCACGATTGCCTTGTAGATTGTGCAGCCGTAGCGGCGGCAGAAATAACCGTCTTGCCTTCATCGAATATTTAAGAGTCGGAAATGGCGCCATTGCCGGTAGTGCTGCTCCTTAAAGGAAATAGCCTGGACGACGCGACGGTCCGTCTTTCGCCATTCGTAATTCGCCCGCCGACCGGAACTGTCCGGGGCCAAAAGACGATTGAAAGAATTGCATGATGAACGACGCAACGAAGTCTCACATTGTTGAGACCACGAAATGCTTCCGAGAAAGCGAACTGTGCGATGCACTCACGCGTCAGTACGGGCCGCTCGTGAAGCACATAATCGGCCGGCTTTCGTTCCGGCTGCCTTCCGTGGTGGAACACCAGGACCTCGTGAGCTACGGCACGATTGGCCTGATGGAAGCGCTGGACCGCTTCGACGAAAGCAGGGGCGTGAAATTCGAGACCTATGCCGCCAATCGCATCCGCGGCTCTATCATCGACGCGATGCGCTCGCTCGACCGCATGTCCCGCACCGCGCGGCAGAAGGCCAGGCAGCACGAATCTCTTCGCACCGGCCTATCTCTTGAACTCGGACGGGACCCATCCGAGCAGGAACTCGCCGACGCCATGGGCCTCTCGCTCGACAATTTCCATCGCATGCTCGTTGATACCAGCTGGGTGACCGTCTCGCTCGATGGCCTCTTGGACGGCGACGTTAGCGAGGGTGGTGTCAGCTGGCTCGAGATTCTCGGCGACGCTTCGCAGGAAGATGTGGGGCAGAGCATCGAGAAGCAGGAGCTCGTCAAGGCGCTCTCGGCGGCCCTTCAGACGCTCCCCGAGCGAGAACTCCTCGTGGTCAGCCTGTATTACAAGGACGAAGTTTCGATGCGCGAGATCGCGTCCATCCTGGAGATCTCCGAATCACGCGTGAGCCAGTTGCACGCCCGCGCACTGCACCGCCTGCGCCGCTTGCTCCTCGAAGAGTTCGCCGCGTGAGCAATTCCTCGCGGACGCGTTCCTTCTCGAACAATCTGCTGCGGAATCTCAATTTCCGCCACTGCGCTAGACTGGTCCGATGGACAATGATTCCGTTCGCGCGGCGGCTTCCGTGCTTTTCCCGGGTGGAGTGAACAGCCCGGTTCGCTCGTTTCGCTCGGTCGGTGGCGGCGCTATCGCCATCGCTCGCGGCGCCGGCCCGCACGTCTGGGACGCGGGCGGCAAGCGCTACATCGATTACATCGGCGCATTCGGGCCGATGATTCTCGGCCATGCCCACGCATCGGTCGTCGCGGCCGTGCAGCAGGCAGTCACCGAAGGCACCGCATTCGGCGCGCTCACCCCGCGCGAGGTCGAACTTGGCGAACGGATGACGAAGGCGACTGGCCTCGAGCGCGTGCGCTTCGTCAACTCCGGCACCGAGGCTACTATGACCGCGATTCGCCTTGCCCGCGCGGCCACCGACCGCAAGATCATCGTCAAGTTTGACGGCTGCTATCACGGCCACTCGGATGGCCTGCTGGCGAAGGCGGGCAGTGGCATCGCGACCCTCGGCCTGAGTGATTGCGCCGGCGTGCCGGACGAAATCGCCGGTCTGACCGCCGTCCTGCCTTATAACGACGTCCCCGCGCTCGAAGCATGGTTCGAAACCCACGGCGCCGAGACCGCAGCCGTCATCGTCGAGACGATCGCCGCGAATATGGGCCTCGTGCCCCCGGAAGCGACGTTCCTCGCGGCCCTGCAGGAGGTTCCGAAGCGGTACGGCGCGCTCCTCATCGCCGACGAGGTGATCACCGGCTTCCGCCTGCGCTACGGCCTCGCAGACCTGCTCCCGGGCGCGGATATCGCCTGCCTGGGCAAGATTATCGGCGGCGGGCTCCCGGTCGGCGCGCTCGGCGGCCGCAAGGAGATTCTCGGGCTGCTCGCTCCCGAAGGCCCGGTCTACCAGGCCGGCACGCTCAGCGGCAACCCGCTCGTGATGGCCGCTGGCGCCGCGATGCTCGACCAGCTCGCCGATGGCAAGGTCTACGCGCGCATCGACGAACTCGGCCGCCACCTCGAAAACGGCCTCTCGGCTGCGATTCGCCGCGCCGAGGCGAGCGCGAGCGTCTCCCGCGTCGGCTCGATGGTCACGCTCTTCTTCCGCCACGCAGTCCCGCGCGACTACGCCGAGGCGAAGGAATCGAATACGGAGGCGTTCGCGAAATTCCACCGCGGGATGCTCGATCGCGGCGTCCTCCTACCGCCTTCGCAATATGAGACGTGGTTCGTTTCAAACGCCCACACCGAGTCCGAAATCGACGAGACCGTGCGCGCTGCCCACGATGCGATGCGCGAGGCGGTCGCGTGACCGAGTCAATCGAACTGAAACTCGGAACGCGCGCGAGCCGCATGGCCGTCTTCCAGAGCCAGCTCGTGGCGGACCGGCTGATGGCGGCTCACCCCGGACTGCGCGTCGAACTGGTGCGAATCACCACCGCCGGCGACTCCGACCTCGTCACCCCGCTGCCCTCGGGCACGACGACCGGCTGGTTCACGACGGCGATCCAGGACGCCCTCCTCGCCGGGACCGTTGACCTCGCCGTCCACAGCTACAAGGACCTGCCGACGAAGCGCCCGCCCGGCCTTTCGATCGCCGCCATTCCCCTCCGCGACGACCCGCGCGATGCGGTGGTCAGCCATGGCAAGACGCTCCGCCAGCTCCCCTCCGGCGCGCGCGTGGGCACGAGTTCGCCCCGCCGCGAGGTGCAGATTCGCGCGATTCGCCCGGACCTCGCGGTCGTCTCGATTCGCGGCAACGTGGATACGCGGATGGCGAAGCTCGACGCTGGCGAGTACGACGCGATTGTCCTCGCGCTGGCCGGCCTGCGCCGCATCGGCTACGAGGACCGCGCATCGGAGATTCTCGGCTTCGAAGAGATGCTCCCGGCCCCGGCGCAGGGCGCGCTCGCGGTCGAATGCCGCTCGGCGGACGAACGCACGCGCACTCTCCTCCAGGCCGTCGACAACCCTGCCGTTCGTGCTACGGTGACAGCGGAGCGGAGCTTCCTCGCCGCGCTCGAAGCCGGCTGCAGCTTCCCCGCCGGCGCCCACGCCGAGGAGTTCGGCAGCACGCTCAAGCTCCACGGCATGATCGCCCAGGACGGCCAGGTCTTCCGTTCGAAGATGGGCGGCCCTGCCGAGACCGCCGCCGGCCTCGGACGTGCGCTGGCGACGGAGCTGACCAATCTTGCAAACAGGGCCTCCTGAGGTTCTCCGATTTCCCGCCAGGCGGCGACACACCACCCCACTCGCGGAGGTGCCCGTGGCGAACCCGATCGAAGACAAAGAGCGCGACTTCTACCGCGCGGTAAACCGGATGGTCGAACCTGCGGTCACGGCGGGGCTCGGCTCCCCCGGCTTCACGCCCTGGGGCATGGTCGTGGTCGAAACCACCGGTCGCGAAAGCCACACGCCTCGCCGCGTGCCGCTGCTCGGGCTGGTCGCCGGCGATTGCGTGATCGTCTCGACGATTCGTGGCGGGCGCTCCAAGTGGGTCGCGAACGCCATGGCGGACCCGAACGTGCGCTACTGGCTGCTCGGGCGGCCCATCCCCGGGACCGCGACAGTTATCAGCGCCGAGACGCCCCAATCGGTGATTGATGGGCTCCCGGAGCACGTCCGCCTGGTGGCCGGCGGCGCACTTCGCCCGGCCTCGCTCGCAGGCTGGACATTCGCCGTTTTGCAGCCGCGTGTGGCCGACGAACCGGACATGCCGGCCATCGACGCAGGCGCGTAATCGCCTCATCTCACTCGCCCGCCGAGCCATCCGGGGCGAAGAAATTGCCGTCCTGCAATGCCTTTGTTACGCCATGCAGGCTCTCGTGGGTCGTCTGGACCGGTTTCCGCCGTTAACGTAAGAGGTCTATTGGCGTCCCCTCACCGGCCTCGGCCGTCCTGGAGAGCTTAGTGACCACAGCACTCGCACACTTCGTTTTCCCCACCCAACCACTCGAATGGTTGGTGCTGGTGGCAGCGACGATCGTAACCGTCTTCCTCCTGCGCTCTTTCGCCGGGTGGCCCGTAGCTATCACGATGGCGACCGTCGGCGTGCTCGGCTGCATCGCCATGGGCCAGGTCGCGATTACCGTCGGGATCATGGTCGTCGCGGGTCTGGTGCGCGTTCGCAAGACGCCGGTGGACCATGTTCGCAGCCTAGAATTCGTCCTCCAGACCGCGTTTGTCCTCACGGGCCTCGCCGTTTACCAGTTCCTGCGTGAGCAGACGGTCGCCCCGCGCGCCCTGGCCGAAGCGAACGCCGAACGCGTGCTCGATTTCCAGCGCGGCCTCCCTCTTCCAACCGAATCACGCATCCAGGACCTCCTCGTCCCGAATGAAGCGGCGATGCACGTCTTCAATGCGTTCTACTTCCTCGGCTTTCTCGGGTTCATCGCAGCCATCCTCTGCTGGCTCTATTTCGAACACCCGGAGAACTTTCGCCTCTTCCGCAACGGCCTCGCCATCTCGGCGATCCTGGCCGTCTTCACGATCGCCATCTTCCCGGTCGCGCCCCCGCGCATGATGGCCGAAGCAGGCGTCATCGACACCTTCGTCTATCTCGGCAACCCGATGGAGTTCGCGAACGAATTCGCCGCCGTCCCAAGCCTGCACGTCGGCTGGACAGCGCTGGCGGGGATGATGATGGGGCGAATTATCGGTGGCCGCCGCGGCCTGCTCATCGGGTTCGTCCCCGGCGTCGCCATGACCATCACGGTCATCGCGACCGGCAACCACTACATCCTCGATGCGATCATCGGCACATTCTTCGCCATCAGCCCGGTGCTGCTCCTCGAGCGACTGCGAACCGCCCCCGCGCCCGTCCCAGCCTTCGCCCGCGCCCAACGCGACTGATACGCCGAGCACACGAGCCGTCCCGAAGGCAGGATGAGCGGCGCGGCGTGTTGCGAGGCATCTCGCTGGGCCCCCCGTTCGAATGGGCGACATCCGCTGTGGCGGACAGAGTGCCCGCGCGGTCACCTGCTGGCGAGTCAGCAGGCCCTCTCTTGCGGTCGGGCTTCCCTTTTGCCCGCGGAGATTGTGCTGGTTAGAAGACGAGGGGGGCGTCCGGGGTTGGGGGTTCTGGCGCTGGTGGCGCGGGACTGGGCGCGGCTGGCGATTCGGGAGGCGCGGGCGGAGGGATAACTGATGCTGGCGGTGAAGGCGGCGGCGCTGGCGCCTGGAGTTCTTCATGGTGGATGCCTTGCCGGAGCCAGCGCTCGAGGTCGACCGGGTCGAAGGCGCCGATCGAGTCGAGGGCGGTGATGGGGACGCGGATGGCGTTGCGGGTGGCGTCGCCGGCGGGCAGGGCGGTGAGTTCGGCGCGGAAAATGATCGCCAGTTCCCAGCCTTCGCCGAACGCTTCAAGCGAGAGGACATCGACGAGCGAGAGGTCGCTGAGGGCGCCATCGCACCAGTCGTCGACGAGTTCGGAGGCAGCTTCGTATGGGTTCGCGCCGAAATCGATAACGTCCCAGGGGAGCCAGCGGCCGCGGGCCTGCTTCACGTGCACTTCGAACACCACGAGGTCGGACTGGTAAACGGGCACGATGTAGACCGTGACCTGCATGCCGCCAGCGCTCGGGGCGTTGCGAGGCGCCCCGAAGTAGGCCCGGGTCATCCCAGGATCCCCGTGAAGGAAGAGTCGCTTTCGAACGGCCCGACGGCGGCGATGACCGCGCGCGATGGCTGCAGCAGCTGCCGGCCGACGCGAAGGACGTCGTCCTGGGTGACCGCGTCGATGCGCTCGACGATCTCGTCGACCGTCTTAATCTCGTCGAGGAGGAGTTCCTGCGAGCCGATCCAGCCGGCGACGGCGCGGGTGTCCTCCATGCGGAGCTGCATGCGGCCGCGCGCCATCTGCTTCGCTTTCGCGAATTCCTGCGTGGTGATGGTCGTGAAAAGCTTCTCGATTTCGGCCATGGTGACCTCCGCCGTCGTCCGGGCATTCTCGGGGTCACAGCCGGCGTAAATCGTAAAGGAGCCGGTATCGCGGAACTCGCTCGGGTAGGTGTGGATGTCGTAGACGAGGGCGCGCTCTTCGCGCAGTTCGAGGAAGAGGCGGCTGGACATGCCATCGCCAAGCAGCGCGCTGAGGAGGTCGACGGCGTAGCGGTCCGGGTGGCGCACGGGGACGGTCTCGAAGGCGATGCAGATGTGGGCCTGCTCGGTCTCTTTTTCGCGCACGGCGAGTCGCGGCGCGGCCTTGCGCGGTTCGATCGGGAGCCACGGGCCCGGGTCGCGGGAGACCCAATCGCCGAGCCAGTGGTCGGCGGCTTCGACGATCTTGTCGTGGTCGATGTTGCCGGCGACCGCGAGGACGATGTTCGAGGGCACGTACTGGTCGGCGAGGTAGCGATTCACGGAGCTAAGCGGCAGGTTCTTCACGGAATCCGGAGTGCCGCCGATGTTGCGTCCGAGCGGCTGGTCTGGCCAGAGGGTTTCGTCGATCAGGATGCCGGCGAGTTCGCCCGGGCTATCTTCGACGCTGGCAAGCTCTTCGAGAATGACGTTGCGCTCTTTTTCGAGCTCGGCCGGGTCCATGATGGGCGAGCGAACCATGTCGGAGAGGACGTCGAGGGTCTCGAAAGCGGCGGTATGGGGCACCTTCGCGTAATAGATGGTGACTTCGCGGTCGGTCGCGGCGTTGTGCATGCCGCCGACGGATTCGATCGCCTCGGAGACCGCGCGGGCGGTCGGGCGGCGGGATGCACCCTTAAAGAGCATGTGTTCGAGGAAATGGCTGAGGCCGGCCTCTTCGTCTTTTTCGTACCGGCTGCCCGCGCCTGCGTAGAAGCTGACGGTGGCGGAGCGGGTGTGCGGCAACTCCGCGGTGACGATTCGAAGACCATTCTTGAGCGTGGACCGGTTATACATGTTGGCGAAAGCCTGCCTCTCGCTCCCAGCTTACGGGATGCGTGGGATGCGGTCAGGAAGGGCGCGGCGGAAGTCGGTCAGGTGGACGACAAACGCGCCCCGGTTGCCTGGGACGCGTCTTCGAGTTGGTCGGCGAGGACTGGCGGCGATTAGCGGCGGCCCTGGATGATGCGAAGAATGAAGAGGAACAGGTTGACGATGTCGAGGTAGATGCTCAGCGTGATGACGACCGCGTTGCCCATCGTGTCGGCGGCGTAGCGCGTGCGATTGACGTCGGCAATGAGCAGCACGCTGAAGAGCATCGCGCCGCCCCAGCTGATGATCGTGTAGAGCACGGTGCCGCCAACCCAGATGTTCGCGATCATCGCCGCGAACAGGCCGAGCAGGGCGATAAAGAGTATGGGCCGAATGCCGGAGAAGTCGCGCTTCGTGGTGAGCGCGTAGCCGGAGAGGCCGACGGTCATGACTCCGGTGATGGCGGCCGCCTGGAAGACGGCGGTGCCGAAGCCGGCGTTCACGTACGACATCACGATCGGGCCGATGATCATGCCGGAGACGAAGGTCGCCGCGTAGAGCAGGATCAGGTTGAGCCCGTTCTTTTCGCGCAGGGCCTGGACCGCGAAGGTGAGCGCGAGTTGGGCGACGAAGAGCGGCAGGAGCCAGCCGGTATCGAGCTGCGAACCCACCACGCCGCCGACCGCCGCGAAGGCGAAACAGAACGCGAGCAGGCCGAAGACCTTGCCGAGCAGACCGCCGGTGAGTTCGCCCGTAGCGGTGCCAAAGGAGGCGCGCTCGGAGGCGGGTGATTCGGTGGGGAAGCGAGCCATTGGGACGTGGGAGCCTTTCGTTTGCAGCGGAAACAGGCGATCCGCTTGTCGCTAATTATACCACGGCGCGAAAGGTCGCCCGGTAAGCGAAATGGCAAACGGCGCGACCGGAACCGCGCGCTTGCACTCGGCTGGCGTCCACCGGGAGAGGTCGAGAAACCCGGTGTGGGTTGAGACGCTCGCCAGCGCTGGCTGGGTTGGCGGGGTAGTGAGTCATCCTGCGTTGGCGGGGTCGCGCTGGCGAGCGAATCGAGTAAATAGTAAAGGGTGTTAGCACTTTATCAAGACTTTTCGGCAAGAAATTTGCGAAATATTCGTAGCTCGGCCCCAGGTGGAGGACCCGCCACCGCCAGGGAAAGCGGGCGAAAATGCAGGTTGGGCGGCATCTGCGAGGACCAGGCCGAGTTTGTCTGCGCGGCGGCGGAGGTTGGCAATAGCGCGGTCGCGATGGTCGGCCCACTGCTCGTGACGAGGTGCGCCGACTCGCCGCCACGGCCCCATTGACGGCTCCGGCTGCGGCACCCGGTTGGCGGCTCGATCTCGGGACACGGTCGGCGGGCCTGCGGGCAGATGATTTGGCGGCGAATGACCGACCCGCTTACTTGCGTGCGCGCTTCTCCATCTGGTGCGATTGGCCACAAACCAAGGAACCGCGACCGGCAGAGAGCGGGTGCGTGACCTGGCACCGAAATTGACTGCCCACAGGCCCACTGCTCGTGACGAGGTGCGCCCGACTCGCCGCCAGGACAGCCCAACGACGGCACCGGCTGCGGCACCCGGTTGGCGGCTCGATCTCGGGACACGGTCGGCGGGCCTTCGAGCAGATGATTTGGCGGCGAATCGCCCACCCGCTCTCTGCCGGTCGCGGTTCTGCCATCTGGTGGTAGGGCGCGATCGGTGGCCGGCGGGCAGATGATCTGGTGGCGAATCTTGCGACCCCGAACTGGCGTTGCGGGGCTCGTTGCCGGTTCGTGCCAGCTACACCAGTCGCGGCGTGGTGCGGTTTGGGTTCTGGCGCTCTTTCTGGATGATCAGCGCGAGTTCGGTCACGGCTTCGTCGAGCTGGCCGTGATGGTTGCGGATGATGTAGTCGTTGTTCGGGATGTCCGCGAGTTCGTCTTCCACTTCGGCGAGGCGCTTCGCGAGCGACTCTTCCGTCTCCGATTCCCGCCTCACGAGCCGGTCGCGCAGGGTTTCTTCGTCTTCGGCGAGGAGTATGACGCTGATCGCGCCGGCGAGCTTCGAGCGCCAGGTTCGCGCACCCTGCACGTCGGTGCGGATGATGACGTCGCGGCCTTCCTCAATCGGCCCAAGGATCTCGGCCGTTTCCACGCCCTTCCAGTCGTCGTAAACCTTCGCGAACTCGGCAAAATCGCCGCTTGCGATCTTCGCTTCGAACTCGTCGGTCGAAAGGAAGTGGTAGTGGTTGCCGTGTTGCTCGTCGATGCGGGGGGCGCGGTCGGTGGAGCTGGTGGCGCGGTGGATGCCCGTGCGCTCGCGCAGCCGATCGATCACCGAGTCCTTCCCGACGCCCGAGGGGCCGTGGAGGATGATGACGACTGGACGTTCGATCAGCGCAATGCCGGGCGGCAGATGCGCGCCAGCAGTCGCCAGCGAGTTCCCGGTTAGTGACGCCACGGCTGTGCTCCTTTCGAAACGCTCACGCGAGGCGGCTCAGCGGCGGCGGCGGTCGTCGTCGGGGACGCCCAGCTTCTTGCGGAGTTCGCGGTCGTCGCGCTTGATCTCCGGCGTGCGGGTCGAAAGGTCCTTGAGCTTGTCGTAGAGGCCTCCGACGAACAGCCGGCCAATCGCATCCTGCGAAGAGGGCGCTTCCGGGCCTTCCGGGCGGCGGCGGATCGGCGGGTTCAGGATGAACGCGTCGCGGTCGAGGCTCGTGCTCGAAAACAGGTCGATGAGTGGCTGGCCGCCGAGTTCGACCGCGAGGCGAACGGTCGCGAGTTCTTCGCGGTAGCGGTCGATCCAGTGGAGGACGGCTTCGCGGTTCGTTTCCATGATGTCGGCGGACATGATCGGGTCGCCGCTGGCGAGGCGCGTGAGGTCGCGGAAACCGGGGCCTGCGAGCAGTCCCGCATCTTCCCAGCCGTGGCTATCGCGAACCATGCGGAAGAGCGCCACCGAGATGGCGATCGGGAGGTGGCTGATGGCGGCGGCGTACTGGTCGTGCTCGCCGGGGTCGATGTACATCGGGTTCGCGCCCAGCGTCTCGACGAGGTTGAGGACGACGCTCACGGCCTCCTGGGCGGCGCCAGCGGCAGGCGTCACCGCCCAGGTCGCACCCTTAAAGAGGTCGGCGGTGGCGGCATCGGGGCCGCTCTTCTCTTTGCCGGCCATCGGGTGGCCACCGACGAAGTGGATGTGGTCCGGGAGCAATTCCCTCGCCCAGCCCATCACGTCAGACTTCGTGCTGCAGGTATCCGTGATGATGGTGCCCGGCTTCACGAACGGCGCCATCTGCTCGAAGAGGCGGCGCGTGGCGATGACCGGAACGGCGACAATGACGAGCCCGGCCCCGGAGACTGCTTCTTCGATCGAGCCGACTTCGCGGTCGAGCGCGCCGAGCTTCTTCGCCTGGCGGCTGTTCGTGCGGTCGCGGTCGGCGCCGACGATTTCGAACGACTTGGTCTTGAGGGTTTGGAGAGCCAGCCCCACGGATGTCCCGATGAGCCCGGTGCCGATGATCGCGACCTGCGACTGTGCCATGTCTCCCCCTGCTGACCCGTGCGGAGTGGCTCCGACAGGTGCGACGATGATAGCACCGGCAGCGTAATGACGGCTGAAACTTACGCCGCCGCCGTATCTCGAAAGCTGCTGGATGCCCATCGGTTGCGGTCGATCACAGCCTGTTCGCCCTTTCCCGCGGCGTCGAAGGGTTCGGGCAACTGTGCCCCGGCTCCCTGCAGGTACCGTCGTCATGTGATTCGCGCAGGGGCGTTTCGATTGGCTCTGGCCGGCATGTTGCCCGGTCCTCTCGGCGTTACGCGCGACCTACCAGATGCGGGCGACGCCGTACGCGTCGAACACGCGGTCCGAACTGAGAACCGGCACGTCCTCGGCCAGCGCCTGGGCGATGAGGAGCCGGTCGAACGGGTCCCGATGGTGCCATGGCAAGAACTCGATGCGACTGGCGTGCTCATGGGTCAGGGGCAGTTCCGATGCATCGAATTCGACCATGAACTCACTCACCCATTCTCCGACTGCCTTTGGCATGACGAGCTTGCCCTTGCTCGACTTGATGGATAGCTCATTCATACTGACCGGACTGACGAGAAGAGTCGTACGAACATCCGCAAGCTGACGGACTGCACGCTGGGTAAGCTGAGATGTGTCGAATGCGTGCCAGAACAGGACGTTCGTGTCGAGCAAGATCCGACCATTAGTCATCGACGTATTCGTCGCCAAACATCTCTCGAAGTTGATCATCATTCATCGGAAGATGCCAATCGGGATCGACCACGGTAGCTTGACCTTCATACAAACCAAGCCGGCGACGGCCCCGGCGCGGCACGCGATCCACCACAAGGCGGGCAACATCGTCGCCGCGCTCGATTGTGATTTCTTCGCCCCGCTGGGCGGCTTCGAACAATGCCGGCAAATTCGCCTGAGCTTCCTGAAGTGTCACCGTAGTCATACCGATAGGTTAGAAGAGCGCCGCCCGGGTCGTCTACCGGTTTCCGCAAACCTCTCGAGCAGTTCCTCGATGCATCCCCATTCACATTGACCACTTCCCTGCTGTCGGCAACGAGCCCACGACCGTCTCGCGCGAGCGCTCCTCGGCGGCGGACAAATGTACCGGCCCAGGACAAGTCATTTGCACCAGGGAGCAGGCGGCCAGGGCCCCGCGGTTCTCGACGCAATACTCTTCCCATGGAGCGCCGCTTCCGCAACCGCGAGCCGCAGCAAGTCGCCTACATCCGCCCTGCGCCGAACTCGATCCGGCCGCGCGCGACATTCAGCCGGAGAATGTCCGAGGCGCCGCCCGCCAGCCGCATGCTTCGGACACGACGATAAAGCGCTTCGAGCGGGTGGCCCGTGATGAGCGCCGCGCCGCCGGTGAGCTGAACCGCGCCATCGACCACGCGCCCGGCCGATTCGGTGCAGAACACCTTCGCCGCCATCGCCTCGTTGATGATTTCGTCGCCCGATTCGGCCAGCCGGGCCGTGCGATAGAGCACCGAGCGCGCCACGTAGGTCTCGATTTGGAGGTCGCTGTAGCGCAGGCGAACACCCTCGCGGTCGCCGAGGCGGCTTCCGGAGATATGCGGCGCCGTGATGTGCTCAGCGACGTGGTTGACCGCCCACTGCGCCGAACCGCAGGCGCCGGCCGCTATCTCGATGCGCTCCTCGGTGATGTTGCCGACCGCGCGCTGCATCCCTTCGCCCGGGCGACCGATAATGTTCGTCGCCGGCACGCGCGCGCCATCGAAGCGAAGACTCACGTGGTGGCCGCCGTCGAGGCTGTTAAACCGCCGGTCGAGGACCACGCCGGGCGTTTCTCGCTCGATGACGACCATCGCGAGCCCGCCGGGGAGGTCGCCCGCGGCCTCGATGTTGACCATCGCTGTGTAAAAGTCGGCTGTTGCGCCGCCGGTCACGAACGACTTCTGGCCGGTCACGACCAGGTCGTCGCCATCGCGCGCAGCCCAGGTATTTCGCGCCAGCGCGTCGGGGCCGGTCGGTTCGGTGAAGGCGAAGGCGCCGCGTTTTTCGCCCCGGAGCACCGGTTCGAGGTAACGGTCGCGCAGGGGGCCGGTCGCGCGCGCGATGAGCCCCGGCGGCGTGCCGAAGACGTACCGGCCCAGTGGCGAATTCTCCATGGCGACCGCCTCGTAGGCGACCACACGGCCGAGCGTGCCCGTCGCCTGCCCGCCATATTCGACCGGCTGCATGAGCCCGAAAAAGCCACGTTCGCGCGAGAGGTCCCGCACCTGCTGGGCGACATCCGCCGGCACATTCTCGCCATCGACGGGGGCCAGTTGCGACAATTCGTCGGCGAAAAATGCGCGCAGGCGGGCCCGCAGGTCGAGCAGTTCGGGCGGTACGAATTCGGGCATGCGAAACTCCAGCAAGGGGTAGTGCAGCCGAGCCTACCCGGAGTCGATTCTCAGCGCACCCCGCAGCGCGAACGACGGAGGACGCCGTGGCCCAGCTCGAACCGCTCATCCTGCCGTTTCGCCACGGTCCATTCCGGAACGTGTCGTACGTGGTCGCCTGCCCGGTGACGCGCCGGGCGGTCGCGATCGACCCCGCCTGGGAGACCGCTGCGATGCTCGCTGCCGTCGTCGCCGAGGGCCTCGAACTGACCGCCATCCTGCTCTCGCACGGCCACCACGACCACGTCCATGGCGTCCACGAACTGGTCGCCGCGACTGGCGCGCGAGTCTTCGCCCACGCAGACGAACCGCCCGCCGAGCTGCGCAAGACCTACGCTGGACCGCTGTTCGAAGCCTCCCCTGGAGACCTGGTCGAAGTCGGACGACTCCAGGTACGGCTGCTGCACACGCCCGGGCACACGGCTGGCTCGCTCTCGGTGCTGGCGGGTGGGCACCTCTTTTCGGGCGACACGATGATGATCGCGGGCATGGGGCGGCCGGGACCGGGAATCGAATCGGTCGCGGCGATGTGGGAGTCGGTCACCGGCGTCTTCCTGGGGCTCGACGGCGAGGTTGTGGTCCATCCAGGCCACGATTCCGGACCGGCCGCGACCGCAACCATGGCAGAACAGCACGCCCGAATCCCGGCCCTCCGCGCGAGGTCGTTCGACGAGTTCGTGGACGCGATGGAGAAGGAGACTGGGCGAATCCTGCGCGAACCGTGAGCCACGGCGGCCCGCGCGTCTTCGCGACGCTCCCGGCGCGAAACTGCGCGGTTCGTAGGCGCCATGTACCCTGTTCGTCATGCGTTCCCCCGCGTTCCTCTCGCTCTACTTCGCGGTCTTCGTGGGCGTCATGGGCATCTCCATGGTCAGCCCCTTGCTGCCCGTCTATGCGAAGGATCTCGGCGCGAGCGGCGTCTGGCTGGGGCTCACGTTCTCCTCGTTCGCGATCACCCAGGCCATTTTCGGGCCGTTCGCGGGCCGCCTATCCGACAAATACGGACGCAAACCGTTCATTCTCGCGGGCCTGCTGATCTACGTCATCGCGGCCATCGGCTATCTCACCGCCCAGAGCTTCTACCAGGTCATCGCCTTCCGCATGTTCAGCGGCCTTGGAACGAGCCTCATCTTCTCGGTCGCGCGCGCCTACATCGGTGATATGACGCCGCCCGGGCAGGAG
>JBBSKE010000034.1:0-14801 GCA_038256595.1 Tepidiformales bacterium
CACCGAACTGGCCCCGCCATCCCCAGCGCGTGACTCGCGGCGATGCCTCCCGGGTCACGCGGCGGGCCTGCGGGCAGGGGATTCTGCGGCAGGTCGCGACGTCCCCTCCCTGCCGGGTCGGGGTTCCGATGGTTTCGGGCGAACGCGGTCTCTCGCGACCCCCGTGTCCGAACCCCGAGTGGAAACGAGAGGTCGTCATGATTCGCCCACCGAACTGGCCCCGCCATCCCCAGCGCGTGACTCGCGGCGATGCCTCCCGGGTCACGCGGCGGGCCTGCGGGCAGGGGATTCTGCGGCAGGTCGCGACGTCCCCTCCGTCCCCGCCGGGGCTCGGACGGCCTGGTGATGATGCGGTGGCGTAGCGCCGCTCGAACCCGATTCCCGATCCACATCGCCAGAATTACCGATCGTAAGCACCTGCACAGTCCGTCTGCAGGCGGTAGATTGTTTGCCTGAAGCGAAGGGCGTACCCTTACGTTAACGTACGAAATCCGGGGTAACCCATGAACCAGCAACCGCGCGAGCAGGCGCTCGGCGAACTCCTCGAACATCGCCAAAAGCTCATCCTGATGTTCTCCCTCATGCTCTGCATGTTCGTCAGCGCCCTCGACCAGACGATGGTCGCGACCGCCACCCCGCGCATCCTCGCGGACCTCGGCGGCTTCTCGCAGGTCTCATGGGTGTTCACGGTCTATATCCTCAGCTCCACCGTGGTCGTGCCCATCGTCGGCAAGCTTTCCGATATGTTCGGCCGCAAGCACTTCCTCATCGGCGGCATCATCATTTTCGTGAGCGCCTCCATCGTCGCCGGCGCATCCCAGAGCATGCTCATGCTCATCCTCGCCCGGGGCGTGCAGGGTGCTGGCGGCGGGATGATCTTCTCCTGCGTCTTCGCGACTCTCGGCGATCTCTTTTCGCCGGCCGAACGCGGCAAGTACATCGGCTTCTTCACCGGCACCTTCAGCCTCGCAGCCATCTCCGGCCCGACCATCGGCGGCATCCTCACGGATACCATCGGCTGGCGCTGGTGCTTTTACGTGAACGTGCCGATCAGCATCCTCGCCATCCTCGTCATCTCCCGGAACCTGCCGCTGACCCGCAAGCCCGGCCTCATCTCCCGGATCGACTTCGTCGGCGCCGCCCTGCTCTCGACGATGACCGTGGGCCTCCTTCTCGCACTCGTCTGGGGTCAGAAAACCTTCGGCTGGCAGTCGCCCGAGACGATCGGGCTCTTCGCCCTCGCCGGGCTGGCCGCTGTCGGCTTCGTCTTCCAGGAGAGCCGCCACCCGGAACCGATCTTCCCGCTCCAACTCTTCAAGAATCGCGTCTTCGTGCAGGCAAACCTGATCGTCATGATTTCCGGCGCGGGCGTGTTCGGGGCCGTGGTCTACCTCCCGACCTACCTGCAGACCGCGCTCGGCGCCTCAGCCACCGAATCCGGGTTCCTCGGCACGCCGCAGGCCCTCGGACTGCTCACGGCGAGCATCATCGGCGGGCAGGTGCTGGCGCGAACCGGCAAGTTCAAGTTCCAGGTGATTCTCGGCTCAGTCCTCGTTATCACTGCCACCCTGCTTCTTTCGCAGGTGGAGTCGAACGAGGCGAAGCGCAACATCATGTTCTTCATGCTCATTTTCGGGCTCGGCTCGGGCATGATTGGCCCGACCATGTCGGTCATCACGCAGAGTGCCGTTGAACATAAGTACATGGGCGTCGCGACCAGCGGCCGCCAGTTCTTCATGCAGATCGGCCAGGTCCTCGGCACTGCAATCTTCGGAGTGGTCCTCGCGACCAGCTACGCGAACTCCTTCTCCGACCACCTCTCGGCCGAGGCGCGCGCCGAGCTGCCGGCCGAGGTTCGCGACAAATTCGACGATCCCACGCTCGCGCTCCAGAAGACGAACTTCGATGAAGTTCGGTCCGCGGTTCTCGCGCTGCCGAATGGCCAGGCCGTGCTCGATTCCGCGCTCGACGCCCAGCGCGAGGGCGTGACCACTGCCATAAGCCATATCTTCCTGCTCGCAGCGGCTGCGGGCACGGTGATGCTCCTGCTGGCGCTCACGATTCCGGAGATTCCACTGCGCCGAGGCTTCGGCTCGACGCCGCCCGTCGCTGTGCCCACCAAGGAGACTGTCCCGGCGCCCGCGCGAGAAGTGGTCGCCGAGCGACCGTAGCCGCAGCGAACCGTCAGTGCTTGACGCGACAGGAACGCCCGCCGCAGCAACTTTGTCCACTCGCAGCAGTGGCATAGGGCGGCCAAGACGCGACCGTTCGGGTGCTTCTTCGGGCCAACGGGTTCCTCCGCGGTGGCTGGCGCGTTGCAACTGGTGAGAATAGTGGCCTTCTGGTGGACGGACCCGCATACGCCTCCGGAACGTGTCATATTTGCGAGAGTAGCAGTCGGTGCGAGACGTAATGTCCCGTTCCGAACCAGCAACAGAATGAGCCCCGCACGCCGGCTTCCACCCGGAGTGCCCTGGGATCGGAGTTCGAATGATTACCGGGATCGAGCGCCTCGCACCACAAGAATCGCCTCCTGCCCTCGGGTTCGAATTGAGGAAGCTCCTCCTCATCGAAGACAACCCGCCCGATGCTCGCCTCATTTACGAGATGCTCCGGGAGCACACCACCTCTGAGATCGAGTTCGTGCACGTGAGCAACATGAGCGCCGCCGAAGCATTCCTTGGGTCGCAATCCGCCGACGCGATTCTGCTGGACCTCGGCCTCCCGGATGCCGTGGGGATGGACGCCATCCGCCGTGTGCGCGCCGCAGCATCGCGTACCCCGCTCGTAGTGCTGACCGGCAACGACGACGAAACAATGGCGAGCGACGCCCTCCACGGCGGCGCCCAGGACTACCTCATCAAGGGACAGATTGAGAGCCGCGGCCTAATTCGCGCACTGCGCTACGCAATCGAGCGTAACCGCATCGAGGAGACGCTCTTCCACGAACGCGAACGCGCCGAAGTGACGCTCGCCTCGATCGGCGATGCCGTCGTCTGCACGGACGCCCGCGGCAACATCACCTTCATGAACGCCGCCTCGGAAGCGATGACCGGCTGGCTGCTCGCCGATGCGCAGGGTGCGCCGCCGACCCAGGTGCTCCAATTTTTCGGTCAACATGCGACCCATGCGCCCGCTGCCGGGCAGTGTGACGGCGCCGGCCCGATGGTGAGCACGTCGCCGAACCGCGTCCTCATGCAAAAGAATGGCAGCCTCCTTCCCGTCCTGGACACATCTGCCCCAATCCTCGACCGCGACGGCAACCCCGCTGGTGCGGTCGTTGTCTTCCGCGACGTCACCGTTGCTCGTGCCCTCGGACAACAGACGACCTTCTCCGCCGAGCACGATTTCCTCACCGGTTTGCCGAACCGGATGCTCCTGGACGACCGCATCCACCAGGCTATCGCCCGCGCACCCCGAAACGAAAACAGCGTGGCTCTCCTCTTCCTCGACCTCGACGGCTTCAAAGGTGTCAACGATTCGCTCGGCCATCCAGTGGGGGACAAGCTTCTGCAGCAGGTGGCGAACCGCCTCGAGAAGTGCGTTCGAACGTCTGATACCGTGAGCCGCCAGGGCGGCGATGAGTTCGTGGTCCTCCTCTCCGAAGTCGCCCACTCCGAAGATGCGGCCGTGACGGCGACCCGCATCCTCCGTGCCATCGCGGAGCCGTATTTCATCGAAGAGAACGAACTACACCTCACCGCGAGCATTGGCGTGAGCGTCTACCCCGATGACGGCCTCGATGCCGAGACCCTGACAAAGAATGCGGACACGGCCATGTACCAGGCAAAAGAGAACGGCCGCCAGTCCTACCGCTTCTTCCGTCCCGAGATGAATGCCCGCGCGGTGGAGCGCCAGTTCATCGAAGAGAGCCTCCGTACTGCCCTCGGAAGCGGCGAATTGGCGCTCGTCTACCACCCCAAGGTCGATCTTCGAACGAACCGCGTCACCGGGGCCGAGGCACTGATTCGCTGGACACACCCCACCCGGGGAAATATCCCCGCCGAAGAGTTCATGCCCATCGCTGAGTCGTCCAGGCTCTCGCTCCCGCTGGGCACATGGCTCCTCCGGGAGGCGTGTACCCGCGCCCGCGAATGGTTCGATGCGGGATTCACCACGACTCCGGTCATGGTCAACATCTCTGCCCTACAGTTCCGGGACGGGTCCTTTGTCGACCGCGTCTTCGCGATCCTCGAAGAGACTGGCCTCCCCCCGGCGATGCTGGAACTCGAACTGACCGAAAGCGTCCTCATGAACCGCGTCGAGTCCACCACCACCATCCTCAAGGCGTTGCGCAGCCGCGGCGTTCGCATCGCAATCGATGAGTTTGGCACCGGCTATTCCAGCCTGAACTACCTCCGCCAGTTCCCCGTGGATGCACTGAAAATCGACCAGTCGTTCATTCGAAGCATCTCCGATGGCAGCGATAGCGCGCTCGTCGCCGCCGTCATCGACCTCGCCCGCAGCCTTCGCCTGCGCGTCGTCGCTGAGGGCGTGGAGACGCTCGACGAAGTCGAATTTCTCCGTTCGCGAAACTGCGACGAGGCCCAGGGCTACTTTTTCAGCCCGCCGGTTTCCGCGGAGGCCCTCGGCGCACTAATGGAGCGGGGCTGCGAGATCACCACGGTCGCTCGCTCGCGCATCGTCGAGCTGCAGGGATTCGATGCCCCGGTTGAGCTCGCCGAGGCGGTCTAGTTCGCCGCCTCGCCAATTGCGCGGTTCGTCGCCTGGGCAGCGATCCGTTCGGCCAGGGCTGGTGGCCAGTGGCCGGCATATCGCTGCTGGAGGTCGCTCAGCCGCCAGTCGTTGCTGCTGGTTTCGCCGCGGCAGAGCGCCGAGCCGCAGGTGCACGCCATCCAGAATCCCGGCGCCCCGGAAATCGTGCCATAGTCCAGCGTAAGTTCATCGCCGGCCTGCAGGTCCCGCCGCGCCGCCAGTTCGTATGGCCCGCTGAGCCAGGTTGAGGGGTCGCAGGAATGGTTGCCGAAGTGCGCCACGGTGCCCGGCGGCAATACGAGGTGTGCCTCTTCGTAGATCGTGATGCTATCGACGTACACACCATCCGGGTCCGCATCGCTCTTCGCGATGAACGCCTCAAGCTGCTCCGTGGTCATCAACTGTCCGCCGAGGCGAATCACGACGTCGCCTGCCGCAATCGCCGCCGTCGCGAAGAGCCCAACACCAGCGATGCCGGAGGCGGCAGTCGTCACCCGCGGGTCACTCCAGACCTGCTCCGGCGGCACCATTCGTTCCATCGGGCGAGTATGCACGCTCCTTCGGTCATCGAACACCGCGCCACGAGGCATATCGCAAGAATCGGAGCTGCGACGGCAACGGAGCGGGCGCGTGACTCGCCACCGCACCGTCTGCCCGCAGGCTATCGTGCGCGACCGGGCACTGGTGAGAAAATTGGCAGCCTCGGCAGGATTCGAACCTGCGACCAACCGCTTAGAAGGCGGTTGCTCTATCCCCTGAGCTACGAGGCCATCCGTGGGGCTCGACATACGAAACGTGCCGCCGCGCCCCCGGGTTAACTCCCTCGCGGGCAGGCGAGCAGATGCTTGAACACGTCTGAACCCGTCTGTGCGGGCGTCCCTTCGAGCTTCGGAACATCATTGCGGATTTCCACGCGCTGTGCAGCCACTACGCCGCCATCTTCGAGGTCGCGAAAGGCGATCGTCAGCGAATATTTCTCGCCCACCTTGAGCGGTAGGATGACGTCATCTTCCTTCAGCTCCATCTGCCAGCAGACCACGCCGCTGTAGTTTTGGACGTTGCCGCCGGACCACTTCGCAATCGTCTCGTCCGCGTTCGAAAGCCAGATCTCCATGCTCGAACCCGGCTTCGTCGTTATCTGGTTCGTCACCTGGATCGACGGCGTGCCGTTCTGCAGCTCTTCGTAGCGCGCGTTTCCGAGTTCGAACGACCAGCCATCGGGGGCATCGACCGGCTCGGGCGGTAACTCCGGGATGCTGTAGAGCACGCCGCCGCCCGTGATGCCGCCGAGCATGCTTCGCGCCGAGGGTGAAGTTCGATAGGACACGTCGGGGCTTTCGCAGGCAGCCAGCAAGAGCGCCAGCAGCACGGCTCCCGCCGCCAGGGTCCGGGTGGCTTTGCTACGCATACCCCGAGAGTACACTGGCGCCCCGGTAGTCGCTGATGGTCCTTCCGAGGAGCCGATTGAACGCGGCTATCCGCGAACCGCTACCACTAAACGGCGCGTTCGCCCCCTTAAACCGGCTCGAGCCCGGAGATGAAGTCGCGGATGTACCACGCATCCAGGATGTCGGTCGTTCCGTCGAGGTTCGCGTCCGAAATGCAGGGTGCTACCGCTACTGGCCCTTCGGAGGATAGCCCGGCGAGTTCGCGAAGAATCGCCAGCGCGTCAATCCCGGTGGGTTCGCCGTCGCAGTCAACATCCGGCTTCACGATGATGCAATTGCTGAACTCGGACGTCGCGCGTGTCACCAGGTCAGTAGCGGTCACCGTGAAGGCGGGGCCATAGACTGGCTCGGTCGATGTGAAGCTGGTGCCGCCGAAGATCGCCTGGTTGGAACCCTGCCAATGCTGGCCTTCGCCGAACCCGGAAACGTCGCATGTCGCGGACGTGTAGTAGTCGAGGCGATAGCTCCCTGCCGGTAACGCGGCAAAGTCCACTTTGAAGCCCGTTGGTCCTGCATTTTCGACAACAGGGTGGTTCAGCATGTCATTCACGCCTGTGTCAGCGTCGTTCGCATCGTTCAGGTTCGCGATGTTGTCGCCGCCAAGGTCGATGCCGAGGCCGCCATTGAAGTTGATGGAGTTCCAGGCAATCTCGACGTAGAAATCCGGGTCGTTTTCGTCCCCCTTGAGCACGCTGACCCCGGAACCGCCGTTCCCGATAGCCAGGCCCGACGTATCGAGCCCGATGTAGTTCCCCCTGACCGTCGCCGCCGCCGTAACGACGATCCCTGCGCCACCATTCGCCGAAATGACATTGCCATGATTGACCGCGCCGACAATCGACTCGGAACCATTGATTTCGATGCCCGCACCGTCGTTGCCGATTGAGGTGCTGCCATCGCTGCCGACGCCGATGTAGTTGTTGTACACGCCGGCCTCGCCGAACACGCCCAGCCCATAGATCAAGTTGCCGGAGATGATGTTCCGGTGGACCGCCGCGTCGAATCCGCCGACGAGCCCGCCCTGGCCAATGGTCACGCCGAACGAGTTCCCCTGGTCGGTCATGCCGAGGGCATCGACGCCGATGTTGTTGCACTGGATTGTGACATCCTCTGCGGACGACGTGTCCAGGGCGACGCCAGAGAAACTGGTGAATGTGAGTCCGCGGATGATGCTGCCGTCGGCCTCCGAGGCGACCGTAAGGCCCTGTCCAACGATTCCGTCGCCCGCCAGCGTGACCGAGAGTACGCGGCCGCCGGAGGCTGACGTATTGCACTGCGTCGTCGCCTCGGCAGCAGTCGCGTCGACGGTGAGCGGAGACTCAATCGATGGGAGCACGGTGCTGATCGGAATGACGTGCGGCCCGGGCCCCGGGATATCGAAGTTGATCACATCGTGGGCAGCGGTGGCGCCGGTGCAGGCATCGACAACTGCTGCTGTGTTGGCAGCGACGATCGCCTCGCGCAGCTCACACTTGCCGTTGCCCGTGATGTCCACCTCGTCGGAGGCGTCGTCACTGCTATTGACGACGATGGTCCCGCCGTCCGCCCGGGCCACCTGCGGAGAGGAGAGCGCCCCCCGCCCGATGAGCATGATCGCGACCACGCCCAGAATCGCCAATGTCACGCGCATTCGAGGAGCCTCCTGCAGTGCGAAGCAGCATATCGCAACGGGCGGCATGAGCGCTCTAATCTGTACCGGGCCGGGAAGTGGCGCAATCTGGCCAGCGATGCCACTGCCCTAGCTGTTGGGACGGTCAACGAGGGCGCGGGATTGCCGTTCCATTTCAATCAGCCGGGCGACAAGCTCAGAGTGCGCCTGCACGTGGAAAACATATCGTGGGATGTCGAATCCCGCCTGGCGAGACATAAACGGCTCGCCCCAAAAGCTTAGATGCGCCTCCGTCCGGCCATCGGCGGTGTCGGCGAGGATAAACGACACTGCCTCCTGTTTGAGGGGTAACCAGCGCGGCTCTCGCAGCTTAGAGGCGTGGCCAGTAGCGTTCGCTTTCGGCAAGACATCTTTGACCCAGCGCTCGCGCTCGGATTCGTCCAATACAAACTGGATCCCGGTCACATTCGGCGATTCCATTGCCGGCAAAAGGAGGGCTTCGAAGAGCGCTTGCGGCTTGAACATGAGCAGGCAAACGTTGAACCAGACCATCTCGCCGTGTGCGCCGCGAGCGAAGGCCGAGCTCGCGGGTCGAAGTTGGCGGGGTCCGAGAAGCACCGCATCGACCGGCGCCAGGCCCTGCCGTATGACCGCGAGCGTGGCTTCGGTTCGGTCACTCGCCTCCGCCAGTTCCTCGTCGAGTGCTTCACGCCGAAGGTCCCGGAAAAGCAGCAGCGCGAGGAGCACTAGCGCGATGGTGAGCAGCACATCCGTGTCGATGACATGGAGAAGATGCAGGATGAGCGCTGCGCCAGCGGCTGCGATGCCAACAATCGCATCCCAGTCGTAGCGGCGGAGTTCACGCGCCCTGGAGCCGTTTCGCGCCATTCATGCCCTCCCGGGATGGACGTGCGCTAAATCTATCACGCGGGGCACCGCCGCTGCTGCGGACGACAGGTGCGCCTTCCACGTCACACTCTTGGCGACCGGTGCATTTGCCGCCGCCCAAAGCCCGACCTGGGATGCACCGGCTCGGATCTGCGCCGCTACATCTGCCGCCGCTGGTCGTGGCCATCGGTGCGATAGCGGCTCCCACCAGCGACGCTCTCGACGAATGCGAGGATGCGGCCAAGTCTTGTTCGCTCGGGGCGCATAGGTGCTACCGCATCCCCGGCGCGGGCGTCCTCTTGATCCGGGTGCTCCCCCGCTCGTTGCTCATCATCGCTCAATCTCCCGCGGCACACTCTGCTCAAAGCGCCCGTTCAACACCCGGGTATATTCGACCGGCCAGCACATAAATCGCCAAAATGCCGGACAATGGTTCCATGAAGATCATCAAAGACGCCGCTAGCGGCCGCGCAACCTTCCTTCCCATCCCCGACGCTGAGTCCTTCACCGCCCTCTTCCACCGGCCCGCCGAGGAGCCAGTCGTGCTCTTTCTGCACGATCCGTGGTGCCCCATCAGCGCCGATGCCGAAGACGAGATGCGGGCGACCGGCCTCGAAGTACACCTCGTGGACGTCTCCACGCAGCACGACCTGAAGCAGCTGACCGCACAGTTCACCGGCGTGAAGCACGAGTCGCCCCAGGTCTTCGTCCTCCGCGATGGGCGCCCCACCTGGAACGCCTCGCATCGCCGGATTCGCACCAAAGCAGTGATCGAAGCGGCTACCGCACCGCCAACCCCGGCCGATCCCGCAGGCTAGACCACTCCCAGTTCCGCTTCGGTCTCGCCGAGGGCGGCATCGAAGCGGGCGACGAGGTCGTCGCACTGCTCCTGCGTGATTACCAGCGGCGGCGCGAAGTTCACGACGTTCCCCGCGCGGCAGAGGATGCCGTTGCGGGTGAGCGCGGCCGTGAGCTTGCCTGGCAGGTCCGCCGACTCCGGGAAGAGGTCCTTCGTCGCCGGGTCCGCCACAATTTCGACGCCGATGAGCAGCCCCCGGCCGCGCACTTCGCCGATCGTCGGGTGGTTCTCCTTGAGCGCGTTCAGCTTCGCCTGCAGATAGGCGCCGTTGACCGCCGAGTTCTCGACCAGCCCCTCGCGCTCGATGATTTCGAGGTTCGCGAGGGCGACCGCGCAGGCTACCGGGTGCGTCCCGAAGGTGATCCCGCCGGCGAAGGTGCGGCTCTTCTCGCCCTGGAACTCCTTCACCACCTTGTCGCTCGCTGCCACGCCGGCAATCGGCAGGTAGCCGGAGGAGAGGCCCTTGGCCATCGTCATCAGGTCTGGTTCGAAGTTGTAGACCTCACTCGCGAACCACTTTCCGGTGCGCCCGAAGCCGTTGATCACCTCGTCGGCGATGAGCAGGATGCCGTACTTGTCGCAAATTCGGCGGATGGTCGGCCAGTACTCCTCGGGCGGCGGGTAGACCGCGTTGGCAGCCGATAGCGGCTCGGCGATGAAGGCAGCGATCGTCTCAGCGCGCTCTGCCTGGATGGTCCGCTCGATCGTTCGCGCGCAAAACACGTCGCAGGCCGGGTAGGTCTTTTCGAACGGGCAGCGGTAGCAGTTCACGTTCTCGACGAAGACGACGCCCGGCAGTAGCGGCTCATACGGCGCGCGGTTGAGCGCGGCCGAACCGTTCACCGAGAGCGCGCCGGCGGTCATGCCGTGGTAGGAACCGCGCCGTGCGAGCACCTTGTAGCGCTTCTTCTCGCCGATGTTGTACTGGTAGTGCTTCGCCATCCGGATTGCGGTCTCGACCGCCTCGCTGCCGGAGTTCACGAAGTAGATCTTGTTCAGTGATGGCGGCAGGAGCGAGGCGAGCTTGGTCGCGAGGTCCACCGCTGGGCGGCTCGTGTAGGCGAACGTGTTCACATAGGCAATCTCGCGCATCTGCTTCGCCGCCACTTCCGCGAGTTCGGCGCGCCCGTGCCCGGCGTTGACCACCCAGAGTCCGGACATCGCATCGATGAACTTGCGGCCCTTGAGGTCCCAGAGGTGAATCCCCTCGCCATGCGTGAAGACCTTCAGGGCGTCTTCTTTCTCGAGGTCGTTCTGCTGCTGGGTGTGTACCCAGAGGTGTTCGAGGCCGCGTTCAATGTAGCTCGCGACGTCTTCTTCGAGGGTGGCTGGAGTGTTGGCTCGTTCGGCGATGGACATTGGCGGCTCCTTCGCGGTCCGGGGTTTGGCCCGCAGCCTACTCCCATTGGCAACGCTTTGCGACCGCCGTCTATCGCCAGCATCGACCGCAAGGGCCGGGTGAATGGCTCCTTAACGGCGAACCCGCTGTCCCGCGTTTGTTATGCCCTCTGCTGCTGCCGCAACCCGGCCGGTACGAGCCCCGGCGTACGGTGGATGCAGGGCACGCAGCTGAGCGGCGGTGCCCCATCCCCCGAAGTAGAAGGAGGCTCAACATGGCCCAGATTGAAAAGTCCATCGACGTGAAGGTCCCGGTTCGAACTGCCTACAACCAGTGGACGCAGTTCGAAGAGTTCCCGCAGTTCATGGAAGGCGTCGAATCCATCAAGCAGATGGGCGACAAGCATCTCCACTGGAAGGCGAAGATCGGCGGAAGCACGGAAGAGTGGGACGCCGAAATCTCGGAGCAGATCCCGGACACTCGTGTCGCCTGGCACAGCATCTCCGGCGCCGAAAATGCCGGCGCCGTCAATTTCCACTATCTCAATCCCGAAGAGACGCGCGTAACGCTCTCGATGGACTACGAGACTTCTGGTGTGAAGGAGATGGTCGGCGACAAGCTTGGCTTCGCCTCCCGCAAGATCGAGGGCGACCTCGAGCGCTTTAAGACGTTCATCGAGTCGCGCGGCAGCGAGACTGGCGCCTGGCGCGGCGAAATCGAGCGCACAACCTCCTGACGGTTCCGCGCGCGACTCCATCGTGCGTGTAGTCCTCGCCCGGCATCCCGAGACGCCTACCCCACTACGCGTCCCGGGAGCCGGGCTTTTTCTTTTGTAAAGAATTCGCAAATCCGTCGTTCTATCGATTTAATCCATCGATTAGTTGTATGATCCCCTCTGCCTGCCTCCGCGGGCGAGGGCCTCATGGGTATTCTCGTTTCGAATCACATTCGCACAGCGTCGCACCGGCCTGAGTTCGACGCGCGAGAACGTGTGGCCCGGCGGGGTGTGCGCATATGAGTGGTCCGCATACCTACCCCGAACTGCTCGAACCCGCCGATGGACACCTCCCGGAGTACGACGGCGGCGAACTCACCCTTCCGATGTTCATCGAAGTGTTCAAGTCGGCGATGCACGCCGTTTCTATTGCCCTCCCGGGGCGCACGACGCTCCTCAGCCAGTCGGCCCTCGCGCTCCTCATCCGGCACCACCAGCTCCTCGTTTCCCGCGCCGGCACCGGCAAGTCGTTCTACGGCGATTGCCTCTTCGGCCAGTTCACCGCGACGGTGTTCAAGGCCCAGTTCACCCAGGGAACGCGGCTCGAAACCGTGCTCGGCGGGCTCGACCTGAACCTCTTCCACGAAGGCAAACTCTGGCACAACACGCGCCATTCGCTCGTGACCGCCGAGTTCGCCTACCTCGACGAGTTCATGAACGCCAGCGACGTCGTCCTCGAAGCGCTCCTCGGCATCCTCAACGAGCGCCACTTCTCCCAGGGCGAGCAACAGGAAGACGCCCAGCTCCACACCGCCCTCGCGATGACGAACCACGTCAAGTACACGATGATCGCCGAGCCGATCCTCGACCGCTTCATGTTCAAGGCCTCGATTGAGCCGTACAGCGACCCCCTGAACGACCTGCTCATCGACTTTTCGTACGAAAGTCACCACGGACGCCCGGTGGTGCCCGAGCACCCGATCCCGATTCGCCACCTCACCCAGGCGACGAACGCGATCCGCGGGATGGACCCGGAGACGCGAATCCACGCCTCGAATGCGATGCTCTACCTCAAGAATTTCCTCATCGACAGCTACGTCGATTCGCTCACGCGCCACAACCAGGCGGCCGCGATGCCCCGCAGCGGCCCAACCGGCAACCCCGTCGGCGACGTCTATGTTAGCCCGCGAACGAAGGCCGCCAGCCGCGACGTGCTCAACGCATCGGCCCTCCTCCACCATCGCAAGAGCGTCACCACCGAAGACCTCGCGGCGCTTCGTTTCGTGCTCACGACCGTCGATGGCAACGACGCCGCTCCCCAGCGCGCGACCGACCGGCTCTTCGCCGAGGCGATGCAGACGACCCTCAACACGTTCAGCAGCGACGACCTCCAGGTCATCGAAGAGCTCTCCGCCATCGCCCAGAACTTCCAGCTGTTCATCCACGGCTCGCACGTCGAATCGCAGGCCGAACACAGCAGCATCATGCGCATCGTCCTCACCCTGATCGGCCGCACCAACTGGCAGGAGGTGAACCACAACACCTTCCTCCAGGCCCTGCAAGGGAAGAAAATCGCCAATCCCCGGGTGAATGCCCTCCGCGAAGAGATTCTCCAGTCCGTGAGGTCGTTCAGCCATGCCGTCTAGCGCCACCGCCTTCCAGACCAACGGCACGAACGAATTCCGGGGCGAACTCGCCGCCCTCTACGACTCCTGGGGCATCCTCGACCTCATCGGCGAGACGGCGGCCACGCTCCCGCCGCAGTGGCTGCGCATCCTCAATATCGCCCGTAACCTGCTCGACAATCACACCATTCCCGGCGTCCCGCTCGCCGACGACCTGGCCGAATTCTTCGCCCGGCCCGAATACGAACGCCCCCAGGTTCGCCATCGCCCGGCCATGCCCCGCTATGTCCCGCCGCTCAGCTCCGACGTCGTCTTGCGGCCAATGCAGAGCCTTTCGGACTACCCGAACATCGCGCCATCGGACCTCGCGCTCGGCCACGGCGCCCCGGACCTGTTCGAATTCCGGCTCGCGAGCGGCGACGTGAACGCCTACTACACGCGCGAATTGCACCCGCCCCAGCTCCTCGAAGAGGAGGCGAGCGAGGACACGCCGCGCCCGGAACGCCGCCCCAAGCGCCAGAAAGTCTATGTTCTGCTCGACGTCTCGAACTCGATGCGCGACCACAACAAGCTCGTGTTCGCGAAGTCGCTCGTCCTCGCCTATCTCATCCGTGCGGCCGAAGAGGGCGCCGAACTCTACTTCCGCACGTTCGCGAACTCGGTCCACGCGCGCGTCGAGAGCAAAGAGTTGTCCCAGTTCGCGGCGGTCGCGCAGCACGTCCTCCGCATCGCCCCGGACGGCGGCACCGACATCAAGAAGGCGCTCGACACGGCAATCCAGGACATCAAGGTCATCGACAACATGAACGCGCTCGAACGGCTCGCCGCGCGCGCCCCGACCGAGATCCTGCTCATCTCCGACTGCGAGTCCTACAGCGTGCCCTACATCCCGGCGACCGTCCGCCTGCACACGGTGCACCTCGCGGATGGCCCGGTGGCGAAGTCTGCGATCGCCGGGTTCGAATCGATCCGCGAGGCGAGCGCGACCATGCACGAGATCAACGCGACCGCCCTCTGGATGCCCAATTCGACCCTCGACCGCTGGCTCCTGCGCGAAGAGTTGCGCCTCGAACCCGGCAACGGCGCCGCCGGACCCGCCCAGGGCAAGAACGAGACGACCGCGAAGAAAACCGAGTCCCTCATCTCCATCTACGACCGCATGGAGGGCCAGGAACCGAAAGGCAAGAGTGGCAAGGTGGTCAACGGCGTCGCCACTTTCGGCAAGCGCGGGATGATCAATCCCTGGCACATCATCCTCGCGATGTTCCGGGCGGTGCGGTTCCTCCACCATCGGCCGGACGCGCTCGCCTGGAAACATGCCCACGTCCACCACGCGCGCGGCACCACATTCCGCACGCGGCGCTGACGATCCGCTTCCGCCGCCGGGCAGCTATGATGCGCCCATTCCGCTGCGGAGCTGCCCCATGACCACCGAGATTCGTCACCGAACAATCGAGACCAACGGCATCAAGATGCACATCGCCGAGGCCGGAGAAGGCTTCCCGGTGGTCATGGTCCACGGCTGGCCGGAGCTCTGGTTCTCCTGGCGGCACCAGCTCACCGCGCTCCATGTACCCGCGCGCCTGCTCGCCGAGATCGGTC
>JBBSKE010000035.1:0-14769 GCA_038256595.1 Tepidiformales bacterium
CGCGGAGCGGCTTCAACACCTCTTCCGCGAACTGCACCACCAGGTCCTTGTCCGTCACGTGGCCGAAGTCCAGCACCGGGTGGGTGATGCCGAGACTCTTCCAGTTCAACAGCGTCTCCAGCCACGCCTCGGATTCGGCCCTCGTCGTCGGCAGCGGCGCCTCGCGGGTGGCGCTGATCTCGATGTCCGCGGGGTTGCGGCCGGCCGCCTCCGCCGAGCGCCAGACGATGTCGCGCTTGCGCTGCCAGTCGCCCATGTCGCGTGGGAACGTGTTCCAGCCGTCGGCGATGCGGCCGACCATCGGCAGCATGATCTGCTCGCCGCCGCCGCCAATCATGACCGGAGGGAGCGTCTTTGGGCGCGGGGCCGCATAGGCGTCGCGAATCGTGAAGTACTTGCCTTCGAAGGTCGGCGCCTCTTCCGTCCACATCAGCCGGCAGATCTTGATGACCTCTTCGAGCTGGCGGATGCGGGTCGCCGTGCTCGGAAACTCCCAGCCATAGGCGAGGTACTCTTCCTTGCGCCAGCCCGCGCCGATGCCGAGGATGAAGCGCCCGCCGGAGAGCTCCTGGAGCGTCGCCGCCATCTTCGCGATGAGCGCCGGCTGCCGGTAGCCGTGGCCGATGACGTGGTGGCAGAGCAGCACGTCCGGGAACTTCGCGGCCAGCCAGGTGAGCGTGGTCCAGGATTCGAGGAACGGGTCGTTCTTGCGCTGGAAGCCGTAGAAATGGTCAGCGAGCCAGACGGAGTCGAAGTACTCGAAGGCGGTCGAGAGGATGTTCTCGGCCTGGTAGATGACGATTGGGACGTGGTTACTCTCGGGCGGTCCGATGACTGGCGTGATCCAGCCGATTTTCATGTCTGCCATGGTGGTGCGAAGCCTGCCTTGTGGGTCGATGGTCCCAGTCTAGCCCTCGGGCGGGCAGGAGGCGCTGAATGTCAGAATCCGCCCTGCTGAGTCCGTGAACTCGATGAACCGCTCGTTCGGGAACATGCCTTCGGTGACCTTCGCCTGGAGAATCGTGCGTGCCATGAGTGCCTCCCTGGTGACTGTGAGTGTCGTTGACCGCGCCGATGTCGCCACGTGCACGAGAATGCACAACGACCGGGCGAACAGCAATATCGTGATGGCACAGAGAGCCTATCGCGCCCGGCTGGTACATTGGCTCCCCATGCCCGACCTCTACGAAATCGATGCCGAGTTCTACGACCTCATCCACGACGACCACAACGACGACACCGGCCTCTGGCTCTCCTTCGCCGGGCGGACCGACCTGCCTGTGCTCGAAATCGGCACCGGGAGCGGCCGGATCGCGCTCGAACTGGCCCGCCGCGGCCACCGGGTGGTCGGGATCGACCCTTCGAACGCGATGCTCAGCCTCGCGCGGCAGGCAGCCGAGGAGGAGGCGGTCGACGTCTCCTTTATCGAGGGCGGGTCGCTCGATCTCGCGCTCGAACAGGACCACTACGGGCTGATCATCATCCCCGCGGACGTCTTCCTTTATTGCAGCGATGGCCACGAGCAGATCGCGACGCTCGGAGCGCTGGGCAAGGCGCTGGCGTTCAATGGCGTGCTCGCGGTCGACCTTCCCGGCCCGGCGCAGTGGCTCGACGACACCACGAACGGCCAGCCACTGCTCGTCTTCTCTGGCGAACTCGAAGATGGCACGCATCTCGACACCTGGCACGTGCACGAGGACGACCTCGCGTACCAGGTGCGCACCCTGCGCGTGATGTACGACCTCCTGGGCAGCGACGGCATCCTTCGCCGCCGCCAGAGCGAGCACCTCCTGCGCTACGTCTACCGCTTCGAGATCGAATACCTCTTGAAGTTCGCCGATCTGGCGCTCACGGATGTCTACGGCGACTATGAATTAGGACCGCTCACGAACGAGAGCGAGAGGATGATTGTGATCGCAAGGCGCACCTCCGGATGACTGCTCGCATCGCCCTGGACATCATGGGCGGCGACCACGCGCCCCACGAGATCGTCGCCGGCGCGCTCATGGCCGCAGGTGGCCTGGACGTCGAACTCCTGCTCGTCGGGCGGCCGCGCGAGGCCGAGGCTGAACTGCGCGGCATCGACAACAAGCGCATCCGCATCGTGCCAGCAGACGACGTCATCAGCATGGATGACCACCCGACGGAGTCTGTCCGGGCGAAACCGAACGCCTCCATCAATGTCGGCCTGCGGCTGGTCAAGTCTGGCGAGGCCGACGCCTTCGTCACCGCGGGGAACACGGGCGCCTCCATGGCGGCCTCGCTGCTCACGCTCGGACGCGTGAAAGGCATCGCCCGGCCGGCGCTCGCCATCCTCTTCCCGACGGGCGACAGCGCAACGCTGCTCCTGGATGTTGGCGCGAACGCCGACTGGCGGCCGATCCAGCTCGTCCAGTTCGCCCACATGGGTTCGAGCTATACCCAGAAGATGCTGGGGCTGGCGGCGCCGCGTGTGGCCCTGCTTTCAATTGGCGAAGAGGACAGCAAGGGCAGCCAGGAAGTGGTCGAGGTCAACCAGGCGCTACGCAATAGCCGCCTGAACTTCGTCGGCAACATCGAGAGCAAGGACCTGCTTAAGGGGCACGCCGAAGTGGTGGTGACCGACGGATTCACCGGCAACGTCGTCATCAAGCTGGTCGAGGGGATGAGCGACCTGATGTTTGGCGAGCTGCGCAAAGTGGTGGAGCTCACCCCCTGGAACAAGGCCGCGGGCTTCATCCTGATGTCCGAACTGCGCAAAGTGCGGCGCAAGCTCGACTACACGGAGTATGGCGGCGCGGTGCTGCTCGGCGTCGATGGCCTGGTCGTCATCTCCCATGGCCGTTCGAACGCGCGGGCGATGTTCAGCGCTATCCGGGCGGCGAAGGACGCCGTCGAGCATGGCGTCCTCGACCTCGTGCGCGAGGTGGCCGCGGAAATCCCGGCAAAGGCTCGGCGTGGCGCTACCAATGACGCTCCCGCTCCCACCGACGAAGAGGACATTTAGCCGGCCGTTGCCAGCGAACGCGGGCAGCATGATCCTTGCTGAAATCGAGCCGGCTGTGAGTAACCGCACCGCTCGCTAACGGAGGCGGCTGCGTCTCTGCGATGCGACTTAAGTACGTCTAACCCTACGACGGCTGCGACGCACGACGTGACTGAGTGTTCAGTGATCTGTCACGAATTCCCCGGCGCATCTCTACTGTCGCCAACTCACCCTGCCGATACTCAATGCGAGGCAAGATGATGCACACAGTGGCGCCCCCCATTGCCCTGCACGGGATCGTGCGAGTTCTCGTCATAGACGAAACCGTCGATGTCGTGCGCACGATCCGTGAAAGTCTCCAGGGCAACGGAGACTTTCACGTTCACGGTGCCCGCACGCTCAGTGATGCGCGCGAACTGCTGAAGAGTGGCGCTTTCGACATCGCGCTCGTGAACGATGTGACCTGGCGATCGCCTTCGTTCCGGGCCGCCCACAAGGGCACCGACACTACTATCGTTCTCATTACCAGCGAAGACCGCACCTCACCGGAGAGCGTGGCCGGGATTGTCGCTGCAGTTGACGGTGGCCGCCTGCGCGAACCGGGCTACCTCCTGGGCGAACTCGCCATCATCCACGAAGAGTTCCGCACTCGCCGCCGCCGCGAAACAATGGCCCGCTGGCTCGAACGTGAAGCCGGCGCCGACCGCCTGACCGGGCTTCGCAACCGCCAATCGTTCATGGACCACCTCGCCCGGCTGACCCAGGAACCGGGCAAGCAGCCCGTCTCGATCATCGTCGCGAACGTGGTCGGCACCTCGATGGTCAACCAGAACTATGGCCTCGATGCGGGCGATTCAATGCTGCGGCGCGCGGGGGCGGTCATCGCCCACTGTATTCGCGCCGGCGACGTTGCCGCGCGAATCGATGGTGATGATTTTGCCGTAGCGATTTCGAACGCGGATATCGACCTTGCTCGGCGCATTGCCCGCCGCATGACCCACGAAATTGAGCGGCTCAACAGTACAGACTGGTCGGATGAAATCCCAGTCTCCCTCACCTTCGGCGTCGCAAGCGCTGCGGGAGTGAGTGCGGAGGCGCTTCTGACGACCGCCCGCCAGCTCATCGCTGGGCCTGCCCAACGTTCCAGGCTGGTTCTGATTCGCCCCGGGAGTAATGACGATGGCCCCCATGTTGCCTGATTTCTTCTCCGGCGAGCGGCGCTCCAGGCTCTTCGTGCGCCTGGCCTTCGGCGTGTGCGTCATCGGCACGGTGGTCAGTTCGATAGCCCTCGGGCCGGACCGGGTCGCCCAGGCGGCAATCGTCGCGCTGGTGTTCTGGCTGGGCTATGCACTGCTCGCCATCCGCGTGACACGCAAGCAGCTCGACGAAGCGCGCAGCGTTGTTGCCGCCCGGAACGAACTGCCAGAAGCTGTCGACCGCGAGACCGGGCTGGCAACTGCCTCGCATTTCGCCGACCAGATGAAGCGCGAAATCGCCCGCAGCCTCCGTTACGGCGACCGCACGACCCTTGCTGTGTTCGACATCCGAATCTCCGGTTTCATCCCTGAAAAGCCGAGCGACACACCCCCTTCGCCGGCCGCATTCATCACCACAACCCTGCAGAAGTCGGTGCGCGAAACCGATTTCGTCGCACGGCTCGATATGACCCACTACGCAGTGCTCATGACCGAAAGCGACGAAGTTGGCGGCCAGGCGCTCATCAGCCGGGTTCGCACCTGGCTCGCACTCGAGCCGTTCATGCGCGACGCCGCCGGGCGCGGCATCTACGTTCGCGCCTGGGCTGGGTGCGTCGCCTGGAACCCGGAATACCACGATAGCAACCTCTTCCTGCGCGCCGCGGTCGAAGAGATGGAACGCACCCGCCCGAACGAGGCGATGCGAACCGCGCTCGTCGGGATCAAGGGCCAGGCGACGAGTTCGAGCCAGGGCGCCAGCGCCCAGGCGATGCGCAAGGGAGCGTAGGTGGGCGTGCTGAGTTCGGCGTGCTGAGTGCTGAGCCTGGTGGGCGCTTCGAGGCCAGCTGCCGGCCAGGCTAACACCGGCAGTGCAGGGCCATCCCTTGAACGAATCTCGAACCGATTTCAGCAGTGCGATAGCACATGGAGCGAGTTATTGACTCGGCGGCGGAGATTCGCAGTCAGCTACGGGCGCGGCGGGCGGTTTGGCGCACTTTTGCGGGCACCCACGCATCTGCTAGGGTTGGCCCATGACGACAGCAATGGCCGGCCTTGAAGTACGGATGAGCGCGCCCGTCCAGGCGGCGCTCGCAGCGATCGGCCGCACCGAGGACCTTCGCTTTTCCCCGGACAATCGCCTGCTTGCCATCGCAGGCTTCACCAACGACCAGATCTTGCTTCTGCGCGTCAGGATCGAGGCCACGGACGACGGCCCTCGCGTCTCCTCCGACACCTTCATGACCATCACGTCCGGCTCGCTGCGGAAGCCGCACGGGGTCGATTTTATCGACGACGAAACCCTTGTGATCGCCAACCGTCACGGCGATGTCTGCATTCTCAAGATTCCCACGGGAGAGCCCGACGGTCGAACGCACCACGTGAAAGCCGTCCGCATCCTCCGCGCGGGGCGCTTCCACAAGATTAAGACTCCCGGCTCCGTCGGAGCTCTCCATGAAGCAGATGGAAAAATCAGCATCCTGGTCTGCAACAACTACACGCATGTCGTTACCCGGCATCTCGTCGATCCCGCTAACGGGTACCGTGTGGTCAAACACAGCGTGTTCTGCCGCGCGGGCCTCGACATCCCGGATGGTATTTCGGTCAATCGCGACGGTGACCTTGTGGCGATCAGCAGCCACCACACCAACGACGTCAAGCTGTTCGCTGCCGCTGGTTCGAAAGACATGGAGGCTACGTATTCGCTCGTCGAGTCGAACTTCCCGCACGGCATCCGCTTCACTCCCGATGACAGCTACGTCCTGGTCGCTGACGCCGGCGCTCCGGTAATCCACATCTATGCGCGCGGCGAAGGCTGGCAGCGAGCGCATCGTCCCAGCCATTCCTTTACCGTTCTCGACGATGCAACGTTCCAGCGTGGCCGAGTGAACGTCGAGGAAGGTGGCCCGAAGGGCATCGATATCGATAACAGGGGCCAGGTCCTCGCGGTCACCTGCGAGGAGCAGGTACTGTCGTTCTACAGCCTTGCAGAGGTGCTCGCTCTTCCGCGCATCTAGCGCCGGCGCGGGCTGTGTCAGTCAGCGCGACTCGCCGTCGCTCCATCCCTGGGTGGGTGCCGGACGCCAAAATGAGATCCCCCGGAGAAGGGATCTCACTGCTGGCAATCAATGCTGTTGCGGGGACGCCATGCCGGTTAGAACTGGCGGCACTGGTCCTCTTTGCTGCCACCGACCACATTCCCACTGCCGGTCGGCGCCGGGCGATTCTCCTTGCACTGGAGGTTGCCGTTGATGGTGTTCTGGCGGATCTCGGCGCCGCCGCCGTTGCCAACGACCTGGATGCTGCCGCCCACCTGGTTGCGATTCGCCTTCAGGTACGCGGAGTTCGCGTCGTACTGGATGTCGCCGGTGATGCGGGCGCCTTCGACGGTCGCGCCGCCGCCCTGCTTCACCTGGACGCTGCCGCCGATGCGCGAGGCACCATTGATCACGACGTTGCGGGCGTTTTCCGCCTGCACGTTGCCGACGACGCGGATGCTGCTCGCCATCAGCGTGGCATCGCGCTCCACCTTGACGGTGCCCTTCACGTAGGTGCCGTTCAAGGTGCAGGTCGCGCCCTGGGGAACGCGCAGGTTATCGACGGTGATGCTCCCGAGCGCGCCGCGACAGGTGCGCTCCTCGGCGAAGGCTGGCGCTGGGACGCTGCTGGCGATGCCGACCATGGCGAAGGTGGCGAGCAGACTCGCCTGGGCAAACCGGAGTGTACGCATGTCTTCTCCCCTCGAAGCCCCGATTTGCTCAGGGCCTGGAGGCCAGTATTTCGGCACCGCATAAGCCGAGGATAAGAACAGCATGAGGAAGTGCTTATCCGCGCGACCTGCTGCTCCGGTGATCCGGGCGCTCGCTACTGCACGAGCGGCATGACCTTCGTGCCGAAGAGCTGGAGCGAATGGGCAGCCTCTTCGTGGCTCAGGTCGCCCCACTGGAACCCGCCGACGAAGTAGTTCATGTCGCTTTTTGCCGCGAACTCCTGCACGTAGGCGAGGATGGTCTCGGGCGAGCCTGCCAACAGCACCTCCACCTTGGTCGCGAGGTCATAGTCGCCGTTGAACGAAGGATGGATGCCGCGCCCACCCGTGGTTGGCTCGACGGCTTCGTAGCCGGGCTTGGGCCAGTTTGCGGCGCGAACGGTGAACGCGCGCCGGGCGATGCGCTCGGCCTCCGCATCGGTATCGGCCACGAAGAGGAACTTGACCGCGCCGAGCTTCGGGTCCGGGACGTGCGGGTTCAGGCGCTCGGGACTCTCTGCGAATTCGGCCCAGAGTTCTCGATAGCGCGCCGCCTGCGCCGGGAGGTTCCGCAGCGGGCCGCCGCCGATGAAGTTCATGCCGCGCTTCGCCGCATATTCGACGTTCCCGGCATACCAGAGCGGCGGATAGGGCGCCTGTTTCGGGCGCAGGACCATGGGCACATCCTCGAACTGGAAATACTCGCCGCGAAAGGTGAGCCGGTCGTTGCTGAGCCCGGCGAGGAGGATGTCGAACTCCTCCGTGAACCTTGCCGCGGCCTCTTCGGGCGAATGGCCGAAAAACTGGTGCTCCAGCGCCGAGATCCCCCGTCCGACCCCGAACTGGAGGCGGCCGCCACTCAGGTTGTCCAGCATCGCGACCTCTTCGATGAGCCGCAGCGGGTGATAGAGGGGCAGGCAGTAGACCAGCGGGCAGAGGTGGAGGCGCTCGGTGCGCGCCGCTGCAGCCGCGAGGAAGACGTTTTGCGACGGCGCGACGCTCAATGGCGCCTGGTGATGCTCCGCGAGGTGGTAGCCCCAGATGCCGAGACGGTCGGCCAGCGCCAGGAGGTCCAACCGCTCGCGGTAGAGCTGGTCGAGACCGATGTCGTGCTGCATCTCCATGTGGTCGAACATGCCGAACTCGAGGATCATTCGAAAGCTCCTGCGCGGCCCGCCGCTGATCCGGCGGAGTCTAGCCCGCTCGTGTGCCCGCCAGCAAGCGAAATCCGACGGTAGCCGGCCGCGAGGAAGCGCGACCGTGAGGAAGCGCGTCCCAACGAGATAAAGGCACCCACCGCGACCGCAGCCAACCAACCCCTGCGTGGCCACATCCGCCCCGAGAGGCCGTCCATTGCAGTCACGCCAACAGAAAGCGCGCCCGTGAAGAAGCGCGTCCCAGCGTGAACAAGCACTCCTCGTGACTGCACCCAACCAATCCCCGCGTGGCTACCGCCGCCTCAGCACCCCCGCGCCACTCGGCCACGCCGCGACCCAGCCAGCTCCGGGGCAGGGCTCCTGGTGTCAATTGGGACGCACTCCCTCACGGTCGCGGTCGCGCTTCTGTCGGGATTTTCAGCCGCCGTTCAGTTCGCGCAGGGCATCCACCAGCGCCTGGGTGCCGTCTCGGCCTCGGTCGCGCGATTGGAGGGTGCGGAAGAGCTGCTGGACGAGCGCGGTGCCAGGCAGGGACGTGTTCGACTCCGCGGCCGAATCCATCACGAGGCCAAGGTCCTTCTGCTGCAGGTCCACCATAAACCCGGGGGCGAAGTCGCCGCGGACGGCGCGCGGGCCGAGGTTCGAGAGCATCCACGACCCGGCGGCTCCACTGCTCACCACTTCGAGCATCTTCGCGGGGTCGACCCCGGAGCGGCGGGCGAGGGTGATCGCCTCGGACATCGCGAGCAGGTTCAGACCGCCCGCGACCTGGTTGCAGAGCTTCACGACCTGCCCCGAGCCGCTCGGGCCGACGAGAACGATGGTCTTGCCCATCGCTTCGAACACGGGACGGGCGCGTTCGAAGATGTCCGCCTCGCCGCCGACCATAATCGCGAGCGTCCCGGCCTTCGCACCGACATCGCCGCCGCTGATCGGCGCGTCCAGCATCGAAACGCCGCGTTCGGCGAGGGCTTCGGCCACTTTGCGGGCGACGGCGGGCGAAATCGTCGAGCAGTCGATGTAGATCGAGCCGTTGGCCGCGCCCTCGATGACGCCGTCCGGGCCAAGCGCGATCGCTTCGACATCGGGCGAGTTCGTGACGCAGGAGACGATGATCTCGCTCGCGCGAGCAACCTCGGCGGGCGAGGCGGCGATGGTCGCGCCGAGTTCGGCGAGCGGTTCGGCGCGGCTGGCGGTGCGATTCCAGGCAGTGACCGGGAAGCCGGCTTTGAGGAGGTTGGCCGCCATCGGCCCGCCCATGATGCCCAGCCCGATGAATCCGACGCGAGTGTTCGACATGCTGCATCCCCGGCCAAACGCGGCCGGGTTCAGGATAGCGCGGGCGAGCGGTTCAGGCGCAAAATGTGCGCCACCCGTTCACACTTCCAAAGCTCACTCACTGACTATTGGATGAACCATGCCCGGCTCAGCACTCGGCGCCCTCAGCACTCGTCCACTCTCACGCATCCCAGGGGAGGACGGAGCGGCCGGGGCGGAGGAGTGGCCGGACGATGCCGTCGGTGGCGACGGCGATGATGTCGTAGGGGCCGTAGAGCGAGGGGTCCATGCCGCGTAGCGCCCAGGTGAGCTTCTCTTCTTCGGCGTAGGTCGAGGCGCCGAGGACCAGCACGGCGCGGGCATCGACGGCGGGTCCGCCCAGCTTGCTCGTCGCCTGCTTCATCAGGAGGCGGAGGTTGCGGCGGAGGCTCGAACTCCACTCGTCGTTCTCGTGTTGCGGCGTGCCGAGGACATAGGAGCGGCCGTCTTCGAAGTCGTTCGCGGTCCAGGCTTCCTCGGTGCGAATCGTCTGGGATTCGTCGGCGGTTGGCTGGCCGGCGGCGGCGACGATCGCCTCGGTGAGGGCGTTGCGCTCGTCTTCGCTGGCGGGCAGGCGGTAGATCTCCTGCGCGTTGAGGTAGTAGCTGCCGGGCACGCGGTTCGTGAACTGCGCCCAGTGCGCCGAGAGCCCGCCGAGCACCGTGACGACCGAGCCGGTAGTCGCGTTGCGACGCAGATAGACGTTGGCGGGCCGGCGAATCTCAAGGCGGCCATCGTCGAGCTTGTTCGCACTCTCGATCGAGAGCATGAGCTGGCTGAGGCCGGGCTCTCCGGTTGGGAGTTTTGCCTCGCGCGGCACCCAGAGGGCGAGCGAGAGGCCCTCCTGGTCAAGCCGCTTTTCGACGGCCGCACGGGAGGCTTCGAACTCGATATTCGTGTCCGGGCTGAGCGTATCGACGACGGAGATGGAGAGAGACCAGCGGCGGCCGACCGTGACAATGCCCGAGAGCACGCTGCCATCGATCGCCTGTTCGGCGATCGAGGTGCTCCGCGCATAGTTCGCCCCAAACCAGCGAAGGAAGAGGCGGAGCCCCGCTTCGACGGGCTGGGCCGGGTAGGTTCGGTCGGTCACGTGCTGGGATTAATCCGCGTCTTCGGCAGCGGGGGCTTCTTCAGCAGCAGTGCCACCAGCTTCTTCTTCGTCTTCATCGATGAAGAGACGCGGCGGGGTGACCCTGGCGATCAGCGTCTCCGGGACATCGACGAGCGTCGCGCCTTCCGGAAGCTTGATGTCAGATGCGAGGATGTTGACGTCGAAGTTGATGATCGCGCTGAGGTCAACTTCGATATGTTCCGGCAGCTCGAGCGGAAGCGTGCGAATGGTCAAGAAGCCCACGTGCTCGGTGAGCGTGCCCGCGAGGTCGCGGACAGCGGGTGATTCGCCAACGAAGACGAGCGGGATCGAGGCATCGACCGGCTTGCTCAGTTCGACCTGGTAGAAATCGACGTGGCGGGGTGCGCCCATACCGCCGGTGCGCATGAGGCCCTTGATGAAGACGTAGCGCGGTTCGCTTTCGCCCTCGACGGCCAGCTTGAACATCGAACGGACGCCGGTGGAGCGGGCGACGCGGACGAATTCACGGCCGTCCATCTGGACTGCCTTAGATTCGAGACCCTTGCCGTAAACATTGCCTGGGAGAACGCCGGTGCGGCGAAGTGCCTTGACCTTCTTGCCGATGACAGTGCGCGGCTGAACCACGATGGTGGCGAATTCCATGAACACAGACCTCCGCGCCACGCTCAATACGTAGCGCACAATTTCATTTCAGTGTTATCGGTAGCCGCCGAACGAGCAACGGCCACACGGGATGAGTTCTGGCGAATCGGGCAGCTTAAGAGCCGCCGCCCACGCCATAGACCTCCGGAACGGTCGATTCGGCGACCGCCGGGACCGCGACCGGCCGGCGGCTGCCCTTTTCGGCGACCCGGTAAATGAGGCCCGTGCCGCTCGCCAGCTTGAGCTGGGCGTGGAGCGCCGGGAGGCTGGCGAAGAAGAAGGTTACGAACGCCATCAGCGGCCACATGAGGAAGCCACCGAGGGCGGCAGCCTTCGACACATAGACCGGGCGCTTGCCACGAGTCTTGTATTCGAACGTGATCATCGCGAGCAGCGGGAAGAGGCAGAAGTAGACGAGCGCGGCCGTGATCGAGAGGTAGAGGGTCGGGCCGACAGCGTTCCCAACGTGGCCCGCGAAAATCTGGTCGAGGTGCCAGTTTGGCCCCGGGAGCTGGATGCCGCGATGCCACCACCACTCGGGCATGTTCGCGCCGTAGTCGTTGGTGAGCTTGGAAGGCAGGTGCGTGCCGAGGGTGATGATGTACCACTGGGCCACCCAGAGCGAGTGCACCTTGGTGACCGCCCCGGCGAGCAGCAGCTTGCGCTTGAGGCTGAGCTTGCTGCCCTTGTGCATCGAAGCGCGCCAGGCATAGGGGATGTCGCTGGCGCCCCAGGCGTGCCGCACGCTCTGGAGATAGTGCGCGCGCATCGTCTTGAGGTAGCTATCGGTGACCACGCAATCGTTGCCGAGCGGGAGGAAGAGCGATTCGACGTGAACTTCGTCGCCGAGCGTGTAGGAGCACTTGAGGAAGAGGTGCCAGTCCTCGGGGATGACCTCTTCGTCCCAGTAGTCGACTTCGCTGAGCATCTGCCAGCTCAGGGAATAGCAGGAGGTCGGGAACTTTACGCTGCCGGGGAGAACGAGGTTCGACATGCGGTTCACGCCGGAGAGGCCGTCCATGATGCGGAGGGGCGCCGGGATGTCCCAGATGTTGTTCGAATTGAAGATGGCGGGCTGCCAGAAGGTGCGATACGGGTTCTTCGCGGTGAGGAAGAGGTAGTTGAGGGCTTCGAAGTGGCGCTCGTGGAAGACGGCGTCGGCGTCGCAGCTGGTGATGGTGTAGCGGCGCAGGTCGTCGCCTTTGCGAGCGATGAGGCGCTCGTAGGCTTCGCGCGCGGCCCAGGCCTCGTTCGAACCCTTACCCGGCGTCTCCGATGGGAGGCCGGCGGGGTGGTGGGTGGAGAACATCTCGGCGAAGTTGTCGCGGAAGCGCTCGATCAGGCGGCCGGATTTCTCGCGGTTGCCGGGTTCGCGGTCTTCCATGGCCATGACCACGACGAGCTGGCGGCTATTGGGCTGGCGGGCGAGGGACTCGAGCGTTCGGGCGAGGCCGTGCTCTTCTTCCTTGTAGTTGGGAATGATGACCATATGGCGCGGCCAATCCCAGGCCTTCGCATCGGCGTGGGTGGGCAGCCACTCGCAGTATTTCGCCACCCAGTTTGTTCGCTTCCACGAACGCAGGCGGGCAAGGCCGACGAAGCAGGCGACAACGACCGAGTACGAGCGGAAGAGCCAGTAGATGAAGAAGCCGACAATGGCGACGGCGAGCACCTGGGGCGCGAGGTATGGACCCCAGAAGAGGAACGAGATGAGCAAGAGGGAAATGGAGATAGGAATCAGGTTCCAGAGCCGCTCGCGCAACGCCGAGGATGCATAGACGTCTGGTGGAGAGACCGCCGACGTGGGGTAAGAAGCCGCTGGCGCGGACCCTTTCGGAGAATGAACTGCCAAAGTGAAGGACCTCTGATGAGGTTCTTCCAACGCCGCCGAAGTTAGCTGACGGGCTGCGGCCGGAGATAGCCACTCCGCTCGCGCCACATCCAGCCGGACGGGCCTGGGCGGATTCGCCCCGTAAAATTGGTTCCCCCGTCCCGCAAGCGCGGGTTAGGCGCGCGATGACTCGCAATGGGAATCTTTAAGCGCCCCCTGCGAAATGTCAACGTAGGCGAAATACCTAAGGGTCCCCCGACGGGATATGCGGAGCACGAAATGGAAAGAAACGGGCTAGATCGACTCGTTTATGACAAGCGACGCGTGCGACTCTGTGTAGAATTTTACCAGAACCGCTGTTTGGCCGAAGCGTACATATATAGCGTACATATACAAGGACAGTATCAGCGTGCGCACACGACGCGGACCGTGCGGCGGCCCAATGGGGCTCGAGCCAAAGACTGGGGAGTGGAGTGTGTTCAGCGGGCCTGTAAGCCGGATTCTGTCTTCCCGCCGAAGCGGAATGGGCGACCATCTATCTCGACGACGCATTGCTGCGCCGCTCTAGCGACCTAACCCGGGAGTGACTGGCGAGCCGGGCGGCTCTCCTCCCCTATTTGGTCTTGCTCCGGGTGGGGTTTGCCCCGCGCCCTGTCACCAGGGACACGAGTGCGCTCTTACCGCACTATTTCACCCTTAGCGGTCACACGCCTGGGAACCAGGTTTGTGCCGCCGGTTTGTTTCTGTTGCACTTTCCGTCGGCTCACGCCGCCCGGGCGTTACCCGGCACCCTTGCCCGGTGGAGTCCGGACTTTCCTCTACGAATTCAAGACCCGCAGCGGCCGCCTGGCCCGCTGAACACGGGGCCATGCTAGCAGGTCTGGCGGGCGGGGGAGTTTTGGGGCGCTTAGGGCAGCACGAACTGCGGACGGTCCTCGCCCAGGTAGGGGCCGCTGTCTCCGTCGTGCGGGACCCAGTCGTTGGTTGGCGCGCATCCATCGCCGCAGGCTGGCTGCGTGCTCTCCGCCAGCCAGGTCACGAGTTCGGCGCGGCGAAAGAACGCGCGTGGGAGTTCGAACTCGAGCGCTGAGCCCGAACTGGACAGGGCCGCAGCGGCGAAGGTCGGGCGGCCGTTGAACTGCGTGTCGAGCCGGATGACGTTCACGACCGGGCCGCCAATCGAGGCCTGGACGTAGTTCGCCTCGGGTTCGCCATCTGGATACCAGTAGAACTGCACAATGACGGCGGAGTTCGCGAACTCGAACGGCTGGCCGTCTGCCGTTTCTGCGCGCACACGGACAGTCGATTCGCTGGCGGCGATGCGCACGCGGCCGATGTCGTTGCGGTCGAAGAGCGCCTCGTCGGGGTCAACGACTTCGGAGATGGTCCAACGCGTGTCCGAGGCGGCGGCTGACACGAAGAGGCGGTGGGCCGCGGTCTCGGCGAGGTTCGAGGCGGCTGGCTCCGCTGCTGCGGGCTGGCTACCTGGCAGACCGTCCAGTCCCCAAACCCCAGCGCCCATCGCGACGATGATTGCGGCCACGGCTCCAGCGGCGATGCAAGAAAACTCAGGTCCCGGCATACGTCCACCCTAAGAGACTGCTTCGCTCAGGGAAACCAGAAGTCCGGGCCGGGGCCGTCGTCCGGGAGGTAGTCTACCGCTGCAGCACTGCAGGTCTGCCAGCCGCAGTCTTCGCCGAACTGCACCGAGGTGTCGGACCCGGCAGCGAGGAACTGGAACTGGCTCGGATAGCCAAACAGGTCCCGCGGGAGATGGAACGAGACGGTCCGGCCCTCCAGCACGTAGGGCACGGTGAAC
>JBBSKE010000036.1:0-14757 GCA_038256595.1 Tepidiformales bacterium
ATCAGCATCAACAACGTCACGATGTCCATGACGAGAGTATCCGTCCAGATAGCCTGCTGAGCCAGCGGCTGCGACTGTCAATTTCGAACGCTAAGCCCGGCCGATGGAGCGGTAGATTTCCAGGTAGCGTCGCGCCACAATCGGCCAGCTTCGAGCGTCCGCGTAGGCTCTCCCTGCGGCCGCGAGCCGTGCCCGTTCGGCGTCGTCTGCCATGAGCCGCGCGATGACCGTGACCGCCTCTTCGGGCGACGTGGCGAGGGCGACGCTTGCACGCAGTTCCGCCGACGTGTGGCGCCCGGCGTTCGAGACTACCGGCACGCCGTTCGCCATCGCCGCCAGCAACGAACTGCGCCGCTCGGAGGCGCCGTCATGGAATGGGATGTAGGCGACCATTCCCCGCGCCAGTTCGCCGCCGACTGCCTCGGCTGCGAGTTCGCCACTGAATTCGAGGTTCGACCCCGCAGCCCGGGCGATGATTTCCGCGCGATACGCCTCGTGGCTGGCGGCTGTCCGGCCGACGGCGACGATAGTCCAGCCGGGGTGGGAATCCTTCGCCAGCCGGGCGAAGTCCGCAAACTGCTCCCAGCCGCTTGATGGCCGAATGGTGCCAAAGCCCACGATTCGCCCGGCCTCGGGAGTGCCGCCTGGCCCCCCCGGTATGTTGCTGCCAATGGGAATGACGGTGCTCCTGCCGCGCACCCAGGGCGCGTACTTCAGCACGAATGCGCGCTCGAACTCGTTCGTGAACACCACCGCCGAGGCGCGCGCGACCGCCGGGATGATCTTCCCCCGCCCGAGGAGCTTCCCGACGGTGCTGGCCTCATGCACAGTGACTACCGCCCGGGTTCGCGCCGCGAGCAGTGCCGGCACAACCGAGCGGCCCATCGCCAACATCGGGTACTGCAGGTGGACAGTGGTCGGTCGCTCGGTCGCCGCTGCGAGCACCTCGCGCAGCGTCCGCGGCCCCCACTCCGGCCGGGCGAATCGCGTGACTTCGACGCCGAGTTCGCCGAGCGCTTCGCCCAGGCGGTCGGCATGGTGCGAAATGGGGCTGCCCCACGCATCCTTATAACCGGTGACCATGAGCACGTGCAGCGGTGGTTCACCCAGTTTTGCCAGTGGTTCTCGCATTCCAGCCAATGTACACGAGCGCGCGCCAGCAACTCGCTCGGGCGTATACTCCCGCTCCAACGAGACCCACTGGAGCCGCAACATGACTGCTGCCGCGCGCATGGCCAGCGCTGCCACTACCTTCCTCGAGAGCCTCGACGGCCGCCAGCGCGACCTCGCCAGCCTCCCCTTCGCCGACCACGCCGAACGTTCGACCTGGTACTACTTCCCGAACGACCAGGCCGGCTTGCCGCTGAGCGCGATGAACAACTGGCAGCAGAAGCTGGCCCACCGGCTGCTCCTCAGCGGGCTCAGCCTCCAGGCGTATTCGCGCGCCTGCCTCGTGATGACGCTCGACAACACGCTCGATGTGCTCGAAAACTTCGCTGATAGCGACTTCCGCGACACCAGTCGCTACTACGTCAGCATCTTCGGCGACCCGGCCGGGGATGCGCCCTGGGGCTGGCGATTCCAGGGCCACCATATCTCCGTGAACTACTCGGTCGCTGGCGGCGAAGTCGCGGCGAGCACTCCGTTGTTCCTCGGCGCGAACCCGGCGCGACTGCAGCACAACGGCCGCGACTACTCGCGCCCCTTTGCCGACGCCGAAGAACTCGCGCGCGAACTGCTCCATGCGCTCTCCGGGGAGCTGCGCGCGAAAGCCATCGTCAGCGAACGCTCGCCGACCGACTTCGTGCTCGCGAACCTGCCCCACCCGGATTCACCGCCGCTCGCCAGCGGCCGCTTCCATCTCCCTGCGAAGGCGACCTTCCGCGGCCTCATGAACGAAGTGGGCCCCAACGACCGTGCCATCCGCGAGAAACTCGCCTATAGGGCCGATGCGCCCCTCGGCGTTTCCGGTGGTTCGCTATCGGACGGCCAGCGCGAACTGCTCGCCGGGCTCGTCGCGCACTATGCCGACCGCTTCCCCGAAGGCGTCGCCTGGCAGGGCCTGAGCGAAATCGACGACCTCCACTTCGCCTGGGCGGGCGGCACCGCAGAGGGCGACCGCCATTACTACCGCCTCCAGGGCCCGGCGCTGCTGGTCGAATACGACAACACCCAGGACAACGGCAACCACGTCCACACGGTTTGCCGCCATCCGAAGAACGATTTCGCCGCGGACCTGCTCGGGCTGCACCACCTCTGGGAGCATTCGACCGCAAAGTGACAGGGGGTGGCGCGAAATCGGCGCCGCGCTCGCTACACTTGGCGGGTATGCCACGCCCGGATGCCACCGTCCTCCATGTCGACCTCGACGCCTTCTTCGTGTCGATGGAACTCGTGCGACGCCCGGAATTGCGCGGTTTGCCCGTGATTGTCGCGGGTGGAGGCGGGCGCGGCGTCGTCAGCACCTGCAGCTACGAAGCGCGAAAATTCGGCGTCCATTCGGCGATGCCCGCCAGCCAGGCACGGCGGCTCTGCCCCCAGGGCATCTTCCTCGAAGGCGATTACAGCTACTATGGGCCTGCCTCGAAGACGTTCCACGCCATCCTGCGCGACTTCTCGCCGCTCGTGGAACCGGCCGGCACCGACGAGGCGTACATGGATGTGGCCGGGTGCGAGCGGCTCTTTGGCAGCCCGGCCGAGATCGCCGCGAAGATTCGGCGACGCGTCACCGCCGAGATTGGGATCAACGCCAGCATCGGCGTCTCCACGAGCAAAATGGTCTCGAAAGTGGCGAGCGACGCGGCCAAACCGGATGGGCTGCTCGTCGTCCCGGCGGGCGAGGAGGCGGCCTTCTTCGCGCCGCGAAAAGTGCGCGACCTGCCCTTCGTTGGCCCCAAGACCGGCGATTCGCTCGCTCGCCTGGGCGTAAAGACCATCGGCGACCTCCAGCAGCTGCCGGTCGGCGTGCTCGTTTCCCGGCTCGGGCCACACGGCGCCGAACTGCACACGCGTGCCATGGGGATCGACGACAACCCGGTGCTCCCCGGCCGCGGCGCTGCCCGCTCAATCTCCCGGGAGATGACCTTCGAGTTCGACGAACCCTCAGAAGACCGGCTGCGTGCAGTCCTTCGCGGCCACGCCGAACGGATCGCGGCAGACCTCGGCCGCAACGAACAGGCCGCGCGGACGGTCACCCTCAAGCTCCGGTTTCCGCCGTTCGAGACGCTCAACCGTTCGACTACGGCGCCCGCCCCGCTCGACCTCGCGGACGAGATCTTCGCGCTGGGCGCCGGGCTCTTCGAACGCGCCTGGGCGGACAACGACCGCCGCCCGGTGCGGCTCATCGGCATCGGCGTCACGAATCTCGGCGAACGGATGCGCCAGATGCGGCTGGGCGAGCAGCGCGAGGTCGACCACCTCGCCGAGATTGTCGGCCAGCTGCGCGACAAATTCGGCGACTCGGCCGTCCGCCGCGCTGCCGAACTTGGCCACCGCACCCGTCACGGCGAGTGACTACCGCCGGCTGAGTTGCCTCAGGCGGGTGTTCGCGTCCCCCGGATGGACCCGGTGCGACGCAGGACGATGAACTCCCGAACTGCAGTCACGAGGACGAAGATGACTGTAATCGGCACAACAACGCCAAGGACGATGCCCCGGAAGTTGCCAGCCTGGCTATGGCCATTCGCATCCAGCAACAGGTACGCGGTATAGGCGAAATAGTAGCCGAGGAAGAGCACGCCCTCCCATCGCGAGACTTCGCGCTTCGTGAAGATAATCGGCGCCAGGATAATCGCGATCCCGGTCATCACGGGGATGTCGAAGTTGATGGCTGCGTCGGCCGCGGCGATGCCGTTGCTGGAAACAATGGCGGTGATGCCGAGCACCGAAAGGATGTTGAAGATGTTGCTCCCGACGATATTGCCCACCGCGATGTCCCGCTCGCCTTTGAGACTCGCGAGGATCGAAGTCGCCACTTCCGGTAGCGAGGTTCCGAGCGCGACCACGGTTAGCCCGATGACAAGTTCGCTCACTCCGAGCGATTCGGCGATATCGACGGCGCCGCCAACGAAGAGTTCCGAGCCGCCGACGAGCAGCGCCAGGCCGACGAGCACGAAGACAACGTCGCGAACCACGGCCTTCGTCGTCCTGTCCGTCTCCGAGAATTCAGTGGCGTATTCGGCGAGCACATCGCTGCCTTCTTTTCGACCCTGGCGGACGAGAAAGGCGAGGTAGCCGAGCAGGGCGACCACGAGCAGGATGCCTTCGAGCCGGTTCACGTTGCCGCCGAGTGCGAACAGGAAGAGGACAATCGAAACCACAATCATCAGTGGCACTTCGAGGAAAATGATCCGTTCGTGGACCACCAGCGGCGTGATGACCGCCGTGATGCCGAGGATGAAGAGCACGTTGATGATGTTGCTGCCGACCACGTTGCCCATAGCGATGTCGGATTCGCCACCAAGCGCCGAGGAGACGCTGACCGCCAGCTCCGGCGCGCTCGTGCCGAAGGCGACAACCGTCAGGCCGACGATGATCGGCGGGATGCCCATCGAAGCGGCCAGCCGCGAGGCGCCGCGCACCAGCGCTTCCGCGCCAATAACCAGCAGGATTCCACCGATGATGAGGAGAACGACGGTCATGATGTCCATCGCCTCAGTATCCCGTGGCCCGTCCGACCGGGCCAGCGCTTACAGGCGGTGCGTGGTCCATCCACTCCCGGTGAGCCGCCAGGTGAGGGTCAGCACGCGCAGCAACAGGAACCCGGCCAGCACCAGCCAGATGACCAGCAGGTTCCCCGATAGCAGGGCGACGAGCCCCAGCCCAACCCACGTCGGAATCGCTGCGATCGCCATCGAATTGCGCAGGTAGGCGCCGTCGCCCGCCCCGAGGAAGACGCCATCGAGCCCGAACGCGAGCGCACTCAGCGGCATGAGGATGGCGAGCACGATGAGCGCCGGGAGTATCGCATCCTGGACGGCCGGGTCGTCCGAGAAGAGTTGCGCGAGGAAGGGCGAGGCCAGCGCCAGGAGCACCCCAAGCGCTGCCCCGGCGACGAATTCGAGGGTAGAGATGCGTGCGGCGATGCGCCGGGCCTCGCCGATCTGTTCGCCGCCGAGCCGCTGGCCGGCCATGGTCTGGGCCGCGATCGCCAGCGAATCGAGGGCGAGCGCCGTGAACAGCCAGACCGAGGAGATGACGCCGTGACCGGCCGCCGTCGCGCCCGATTTGTCGACCGCGCTCGCGACGATGCTGGCGAGCGTGAAGGTGCCGGTGACGCAGAGGGTGCGCAGGAGTATGTCGCGATTGAGTGCAAAGACGGCGCCCCAGGAGCCGCGCTTCTCCCGGGCCACGGCGATGAGGCTGACGCGGCGCACATCCACCCGCAGGAGCGCGAGCATGACCACTGCGCCGAGCGTTTCCGCCCCGGCGGTCGCGAAGGCGATGCCCTTGAGCCCCCAGCCCTGCCACTCGCCGAGCCCGAAGGCGAAGAGCGGCGCGAGGGCGATGCTCAGCGCCGCCATCGCGACGGAGACTACGAGCGGAGTGCGCGTGTTACCGCGGCCGCGAAACCAGCCGTTCCCGGTGCGCAGGACGAGAAAGGGCATCGCCCCGAGCATGCGAATACGCAGGTAGTCGGCCGCCTCGGAGGCGGTGTCGCCCTCTGCCCGCATGATGGTCTCGGCGAACCAGGGCGCGGTCACCAGGACGGCCAGTGAGAGCATGAGGCCGAACACGACCGCGACCAGCAGTGCCGCCCGGCCCGCGGATTTCGCGCCCGGACCATCGCCGGCGCCAAGACGCTGGGCAACGATCGCGGTCGTGCCGTATTCGAGGAAGTTCGTGCTGAAGATGAGAAATCCGAACATCGCGACGCCGAGCGAGAGTCCTGCCTGCGCACCGGTGCCGAGCCGCCCGCCAATAAACACGTCGACGAGGCCCACGAGCGGCGCGGCGGCGAGCGTGAACAGCGCCGGGCCCGCGATCGCGAGGATTTCGCGGTCGAACCGCCGGTTTCGCTCGAAAATCGCCGCGCGGAAAGAGGAGCGTCCGGTTTCTACGGCATCGAGCGCGGATGTCACCTCGTGAGGATGCCGCAGAACCTGCAACTCGCAACCGGCGGGGCCGCGCGCGCGGTAGAATGTCACGATGAAGCCGTTCCGTGTTGCCCTCTGCCAGCTCCAAGCCCACGACCTTTCCGACGCCGAAATGGCCTACCAGGATATAGCCGCTGCGCTCCAGGCGGCCGGAGAGGCGGGCGCGAACCTTGTTTGCCTGCCCGAATGCTCTTACCCGGCCTACTATCTCGGCGATTCGGACCCCTATGCCAGGCCAGGCGTGCGGCCCTACGCGGAGGTCCTCGAACTGCTCGCGGCGGCGGCGAAGGAGCACGGCTACTGGATTGCGGCGGGCTTCGCCGTGCCCCACGAAAGCGGCGCGCTGACGAATTCGGGCGTGGTCATCGGCCCGGACGGCGAGACGCGCGGCCAGTACGACAAGTCGTTCCTCTGGCACTTCGATTCCACCTGGTTCGCGCGCGGCACGTCGTTTCCGGTGTTCGAAACCGAGTTCGCGAAGTTCGGCATCCTCATCTGTGCGGACGGCCGCATCCCAGAGATTGCGCGAATGCTGACGCTCGCGGGCGCCGAAGTGATCGTCGATCTGACGGCGTGGGTCTCGGGTGGGCCATCGGTCTCGCAGCTCATGAACGTCCAGTGCGAATACATGATGCCCGTGCGCGCCTACGAAAATGGCGCCTGGGTTGTCGCCGCCGACAAGTGGGGCACCGAGGATGGCACCATCATCTACGCCGGCCGCTCCTCCGTCTTCGACCCCAAGGGCGTGACCCGGTTCTGTGGGCCGAGCGACAGCGGCGGCGTCCTTACCTTCGACCTTGAGCCGATGCACGGCGACCCGGTGCAGCGCCGGCCGTCGCTCTACACGACGCTCACCGCACCCTCCGAATCGCTCCCGGTCATGGCGCTGCTCGAAGAGGCGATCGTCCCCGCGAAGGAGGAGCGGCGCATCGCCGTCGTCCCCGGGAGCGACGATTTCCTGCCGCGCGTCATCATCGAGCAGTACCGCGCCCAGCGCCGCCAGGGGACGGACCTCGTCGTCCTGCCCGGCATGATTGCGGCCGAGGGCTGGCAGGTCTACCTCGCCGAGATCGAAGCGGCCGTGAAAGAGGATGGTGGCGCGCTCGTTTTCGGCGTCGACGCCGGGGCCTGTTCGCGCTGGCGGTCGGCGGTGGTCGTCACGCCCGAGGGCGCCGTCGAACATGTCGGCTCGCACGGCCGCGGCCTCTACCTCGGCGAGACGAATGCGCCCGTCGTCAAGACCTGCGCAGGCAACGTGGGCATCATCTGTGGCGACGAAATGTTCGTCCCCGAGGTTGCGCGTGGGCTGGCGCTGAACGGCGCCGAATACCTCGCCTGGCCGATGTGGGACGCACACCCGCACGGGATTCGCACCGCCCGCACGCGCAGCGACGAGAACGGCGTCTATGTGGCGGCGGCCTGGCCTGGTGGCGGCGCAATCACGGCCCCCTCCGGCACACTCGTCACCCAGGTACCGGAGGGCGCGACCGTCGCGATGGCCGCGCAGGTCAACCGCGCGTTCGCCAGGATGAAGGTGCGCGCGCCCGGGACGAACGTCATGCGCGATCGTCAGCCGGAGCTTTACGGGTCTCTCACGGCCCGTTCGAGCTAGCTCGCGGGCTTCGGTTCGGCGACGATTGCGGCGACCTTTGACTGGTTCGCATCTAGCCAGGCGCGGACCTCGGCCGGCGGATTCAGCGTCGAAACAAACGAAGTCCAGTCCCCGAGGACGAGGCTCTCCGCCATCACGCCGAGGCCCACGCCTTTCTGGCACTCCGTCACCGCCGGGCTCGTCCCACACGTCTGATAAAGCGCGACCAGCTGGCTCCGGTACTGCTGCACGACTGCCGGGAAATCCTTGGTGGAATCGACGTACTTCCCGGATTTGTAGGCGAAGACCGTCACGAGCGTCGGGCTGGCCGCATAAGAAAGGTCGCCGAAATAGGCGAGCCGGTCGTCCTGGCCGGTCAATTCCACGGGCGCTTTGCCATCCAGTTCCTGCGGCAGCAGCGAGCCCGCATTCCCCGCCTCGTAGAGCATGAGCAGCTCAGATTTCGGCCCGTTGAACGTGTAAATCGCCTGCGTGGTGCAGCAGTGCGCGCCACCGGAATTCGTGTAGACCGACATCTCAATCAGGCCATCCGCGTTCAGGTCGTAGCACCAATCGATACCAATCCTGACGAACGGCTCCTCGTTCTTCAGCTCGACCACGAACACGCCGGTCGAGGTGGAGATGGTGATGATGTCCGCCATTGGCAGGTTCGAACCCGTGGAGGCGGCCTTCTTGCGCTCGACGTTGTAGCTGCCGCAGCGGTCGGTCTGCGTTTGGCCGTCGGCTCGGCGTTCGGGGAATGGCGTGAAGGCTGGCTGCGGCGAGGGCACCAACGTTGCGGTCGTCGCGGGCGCTGGCGATGGCGATGGGGCGGCAGGTGTGGTGGTCGCCGTCGTGGTTGTGCCGGTCGCAGAGGCGTTGCTGGTGGCCGAACTCGTGGCAGCCGTCGTCGCCTCGATGGTCGGCGCTGGGTCCCCGCCGTCATCACTGCCGCAGGCGGCAATCAACGCAAAGAGCAGCGCGAGGAGGGGAATGGCGGGGAAGATTCCTTTTCGCATACGTCATCCTAGCAGCGCGACGCGGAAACATGTCTTTCGTAGAATGCCGCGATGCGTCCTCTTGCGGCGATAGTGGCGCTCCTTGCAGCCGTACTCCTGGGCTCTTTGCCCGAACCTGCCGGGTCGCTCGGCAACGACCTGATCGCGAACGCGGTCGTCGTTTCGACCTCGCCAGCGGTGTTCGATTTCGATACCAGCAACTACAACGCGCAGCCCGACCCGAATGACCCGGAGGTCGAATGCGGCAGCGCTTCCGCCGGGCTGAAGCAGCAATCGCACACGGCCTGGTTTACATTCACGCCTATCACGCCTGGCTCGTTTCGCGCGTCAACGGCGGGTAGCGATGGCGTCGATACGGTGCTCGCGCTCTGGACCGCATCCGGCAACAACGTGGGAACGCTCATCTATTGCAACGAGGTCGTGGCCTCCACCGCAAATCCCCGGCCCACCCACGCGCAGATTCCCGCAGCGGACAGCCATGAGCCGCCGGCACTCGTCGCCGGTCAGAAATACTACCTCGAAGTGATGAGCTACGGGGCCACTCCGGGAGGACCTGTCCGGCTTTCCGTGGACTACTCGGGGCTGCTCGCCGAGCACCCGGTCCCCATTGTGACCTCGATCGGTCCCGGAGGCGCCCCCGTCGGCGCGAGCACGACCAGTCTCGCCATCGCGGGGAGCGGCTTCGTGGCCGGCGCGAAGGTCCAGTTCGGTGCGACCGAACTCACGCCCTCTGCCATTGCCGGCGACGAACTGACGGTCAATCTGCCTGCGAATCTCCTCGCTGCTGAGGCGAATTTCGAGGTCACGGTCACGAACCCGGCGCCTGGAGGTGGCGTGTCCGGCGCTCTCACGTTCGTCATCTACCCGGCGCCCTCCGTGGTTGCGATGGAGCCGCAGAACGTGCTGCTCGGGAGTGGCGCGGTCACCGTCTTCCTCGTCGGCGCGGGCTTCCGGGACGGGATTTCGAGCGCCATGCTCGCCGGGCAGCTGCGCGCGCTCACAGTCACCAGTTCGACGACAGCCGAGGTGGCGATACTCGCGTCAGACTCGCTGGTCGCTGGCCAGTTATCGCTGGTCGTCACGAACCAGGCAGGCGGGGGCGAACCAGCCGCGAGTGCGCCGCGCCCGCTCCTCGTCCGTTCGCCGTTCGATACGAACTGCAGCGGGGATATCGGGGCCTCGGATGCGCATCACCTTCTGCGCGTCATGGCCGGTTTGTCGCAGGTCCTGCCCGGTTGTCCCCTGGGGATCGCGGAGGACGCGCTCCTTGCCGCCGTCCTCGAAATTCGGCGTACGGTTGCGGGCCTTGAGTAGCGGCGTCCACGCGGCACGCCGCAAATGCAATGACTTGCACACGCCTCGAACCGTGAGAAGTCGGTAACCATCTCTAGAGAGTTCGACAGAAGGCTCGACAAATTTGCTGCGGCAGCCAGGGGAATCTGGTATTTTCGCTATTTCTGTTAACCGGGTGATCACAAGCGACCATCCGAGCGTAAAGTGTTGAAAACGGCTTACCGGGCCTGAATAAAGATCAAGATGGAGATACTGCACATGAGATTGACCAAACTATCACTGGCGCTGGGCGCCGCCGCTATCGGCGCTGCCACCCTCGGCGCAATCCCAGCGTTCGGCGCGGACCACAAAGATGCTCCGCTAACCAAGACCGATGCCCAGCTGGACATCAACGACCTGTACATCTTTAAGGGCGCCGAGGGCCTCGTCACCGCGATGACGGTCAATCCCCTCACGAGCCCGACGGATACGTCGAAGCTTCGCCTCTCAACCACTGGCGTCTACGAGCTGAAGTACGACACCGATGCCGACGCCATCGCCGATTGGTCCTTGAAGTTCACCTTCAGCGGCCCCGGCTCCGTCCAGGACGTCACCGTCTGGAAGGCGATGGGCGCAGGCGCGATTTCGAACGACCCGGTCGGGGAAATTATCGCCCAGGGCAAGACGAGCGCCGGCGCAGGCGTGACCTCCTTCAAGTCGAAGGACGGCATGATGACCTTCTACGTCGGCCCGCGCGACGACCCGTTCTTCTTCGACCTCGGCGCGTTTAACAAGGGCCTTGCCTTCACGAGCCCCGGCGTCGACACCTTCAAGGGCACGAACGTCACCGCGATCGTCGTCGAAGATAAGTCGACCACCGGCAGCATCGGCGTCTGGGCAACCACGGCAAAAGAGACCACGCTCGGCGCATGGTCGCAGTTTGACCGCATGGGCCGCCCGGCCATCCTCACCGTCTTCATCCCGACGCTCGAATACATCGGCGACACCAGCCCGAGCCAGGAAGACGCCTTCAACAACAACAACCCGGACCGCGACCTCGCGATCTTCAAGCCGACCGTTCTCGCGACGCTCGACGCCCTCGATTCGGACCCGGCCCTCGCCGATGTCCTCCTCCCGGACATCCTGACCATCGATACCGCAATGGCCGTGAAGTACCTCAACGGCCGCGGCCTCGCGGACGACGTTATCGACATCTCCCTCCAGGTCGTCACGGCCAACCCGGCCGCTGGTGACAATGTGGGCGCGAACGATGTCGCCTTCCTGACCGGGTTCCCGTATCTCGCGGCGCCTCACGGCACCCCGGCGACGGTGACCCCGCCGAACACCGGTACGGGCCTCGAAATGACCTCGGGCTCGGACTTCGGCAAGTACAGCCTCCCGATCGGCCTCCTGGCCGCCGGTGCCCTCCTCGGTGCTGCGACCTTCGTCGCTCGCCGCCAGCCGGGCGAGACCCGGGCCTAATCCCTCGGACTCTCCGGAAGAGATGACAAGCACAGCCGGGCGCGCCCCATCAACGGTACGCGCCCGGTTTGCGTCTCCCCGGAACCTCCTCCCAATTGCGGCGATTGTGCTTCTTGCCATCGGCGCTGCCCTGTTCGCGAAGAGCTACTTCGCCGGCAATGACGCCCCCCCGATCGTCGCCATTGCGCCGGACCACCGCGCGCAACTCGAAGCGAACATCGAATTCTTCGAGACTCGGGTCCGCGAGACGAAGGACCACCTCAGCTACGACCGCCTGACCACCCTTTATCTCCAGCGGCTGCGCGAAACCGGCGACATCTCCGATGTCCAGCGCGCCGAGACGTCCGCCCTTGCCTCGCTCGAAGCGAACCCGGAGGTCTACACCGGGACCTTGAACCTCGCCCTCGTTCGCATCGCCCAGCACGACTTCCGCGAGGCTGAGACCCTCGCTCTCAAGGCCCGCGACGCGAAACCGACCGCACCGGACGCCCACGCGGTGCTCGGCGACGCCCAGGTGGCACTCGGTAAGTACGACGAGGCCGCGGACAGCTACCGGAAGTTCCTCGAACTCGCCCCCGGGTTCAACGCCTTCGCCCGGTCGGCGAATATCGCCGAGGTGCGGGGAAATGTGCCCCTCGCGACTCAGTTCTGGGGCCTCTCGATCGAAGTTTCGGCCGCCGAAGAGCCGGCAGACTCCGCCTGGGCCCGGGTCCAGCTCGGCAATCTCCTCTTCCTCACCGGCGACAGCGATGGTGCGAAGGACGAATTCGAGAATGCGCTGCGAATCTTCCCTGGCCTACACAGCGCCGAAGCCGGGCTGGCCCGATCGCTCGCGACCGAGGGCGAGTTCGACGACGCGCTCGACATCTACGCTGGGCTCGTCGAGCGGCTCCCCCAGCTCGACTACGTGATCGCCTATGGCGAGACCCTCGAAGCCGCCGGGCGTAAAGGCGACGCGCAGAAACAGTTCGCCCTCGTGAACGCGATCGAGCAGCTGTTCGTAGCTAATGGTGTGAAGAACGACCTGCCGCTCATCAACTTCCGGCTGGACCACGGGTCCGAGGCCGAGATGCCGGCCGCCCTTGCTGCCGCCGAAGCCGCCTATGCCGAACGGCCATCGATCGCCGGCGCGGACACCCTCGCCTGGGCGCTGTACCGGAACGGCCGCTTCGATGAGGCGCGCACGAAATCCGATGAGGCGCTCCGCACCGGCGCGCAGGACCCGAATCTCTACTTCCACGCCGCAGTCATCGCGAGCGCGCACGGTGACAAAGCCACCGCGCTCGCACACAGTAAGCAGGTGGCTGAATTGAACCCGAAGTTCTCGCTCCTGCACGCCGTCGAGGCTGCCGCGCTGCTCAAATCGCTCGAGGCGTCGAAGTGATGGCCATGAGCAACTGGCGGCTTCGCGGAAGCGTGCTGGTGCTCCTCGCATTCGCCCTCCTGGCGACAGTGGTGGCCGGTGCGAACACGGCGTTCGCCCACCCGCTCGGCAATTTCACGATCAACCGTTACGCCCGCCTCGAACTCTACAGCGACGCGATTCACCTGCACTACGTGGTCGATATGGCGGAGATTCCGACGTTCCAGGCGCTCGACACCATCGACACAGACGGCGACGGCGCGTCATCGGATGCGGAACTCGCTGCCTATGGCGAACTGGTAGCAGCCGCCTACCCGGAGCAGTTCTCCCTCACCGTCGATGGCAAAGCCGAGCAGGTCACTGTGCTCGAAACGTCGGTCCAGCGCCTTCCAGGGCAGGGCGGGCTCGACATCCTGCGCACCGTCGTCGTTTACTCGGCCGAAGCGCCAAGGGATGGCACGCTCGCAAGCGTGACGTTCGAAGACCGCAACTACGCGGACCGCGTCGGCTGGAAAGAGATCGTCGTGCGTCCTTCGGGTGGTTCTGTCGCGATGATCGACCCGGCGCTCCTGCTCGAGCAGAGCAACGCGCTCCTCGAATACCCCGCCGAAACGCTCTCTTCCGCGCCGGATATGCGCTCCGCGACCTTCACGCTCGAAGGCGGCAGTGGTGAATCAGCGCCCGGCTTCGCATCGCTCCAACAGGGCGAAGCAGGCCGCGCCAGCACCGGATTCGCCTCGCTTATCAGCAAAGACCAGTCGTCTGCCTGGGTGCTGCTCCTCAGCCTGCTCGCGGCGTTCGGGTTCGGCATGCTCCACGCGCTCGGGCCCGGCCACGGCAAGACGGTCGTGGCCGCCTACCTCGTCGGCAGCAAGGGCACGGTCCGTCACGCGGTCGCGCTCGGCGCAACGGTGACGGCCACCCACACCTCGACCGTCTACATCGTCGGGTTCATCGCGCTCGCCGCCTCCAGCGAATTCGCCACCGAGAAGGTCCAGCTCTACATCGGCGTTGCTGCCGGCCTGATGATTATCGCAATGGGTCTCTCGCTGTTCGTGAACCGAGCCTGGCGCTACCTCCGGCCGGTCGAGGACGATGGCTACCACCGCCACGGGATGTTCGGGAAGGCGCACAGCCACATGCCGGACGCGCACGAGCATGCGCCCGCGAGTTCGACGAGTCCCGCGTCCGTGATGCAGAGCGTCGTCATCCAGTCGGACGGCTCGGCCGCGATGACCCTCGGCGGCGTCGGCGCGATGGCCCGCGAAGAGGCGCACGCACACCCCCACGACCATGCTCACGAGCACGAAGACCACCACGCGCACCCGCATGCGGACGGCGCGCACGCCGACGGCGCCGAAAAAGCAAGCTCGCGCGTGACCTGGAAGAGCCTGATCACGCTCGGCATCGCCGGCGGGATGCTTCCCTGCCCGAGCGCCATCGTCGTCATGATTTCGGCCATCGCGCTCGGCAAAGTGCTCTTCGGGATGCTCCTCATCGTCGCCTTCAGCGTCGGCCTCGCGAGCGTGTTGACCGCGATCGGTGTGGCGCTCGTGCTCGGCAAGCGGCTCTCTGGCCGAAGCCGGCTCGCACGCGTCGTTGAAAAGCCAGGATTCGCCCAGGTGGCCCGCGTCCTCCCGGCGATGAGCGCGCTGGCGGTCACCTTCGCCGGCATCGGCGTGACCATCATCGCCCTCAACCAGGCAAACCTGCTCTAAAGGGCGAATCCGGCCGCCGGATCACCGGCTCCGCTCTCTCCCGGTCGCGGTTCTGACATCTTGGTGCGAGCCCCGAGGCGCCAGGCCGGGGTCGGCCGACTCGCCGCCAAATCGACTGCCAGCAGGCCCGCAAATGTGGCGAACACGTCGTGGGCGGCATGCGCGAGCGTTGGCGGCCATATCGACGGTTCCAGGGCACCAAACGTGGCCCGACGGG
>JBBSKE010000037.1:0-14745 GCA_038256595.1 Tepidiformales bacterium
GAGGAACCCCGACCGGCAGAGAGGGGGTGGGCGACCCGGCACCAGATCGACTCGACCACCGACAATCGCGACCCGGCCAACGCGATTCCGGCATACGAGTGAAAGCGTCAGTCGTACCGCACGTTGGAGGAACCCCGACCGGCAGAGAGGGGGTGGGCGACCCGGCACCAGATCGACTCGACCACCGACAATCGCGACCCGGCCAACGCGATTCCGGCATACGAGTGAAGGCGTCAGTCCTACCGCACAATGGAGGAACCCCGACCGGCAGAGAGGGGGTGCGTGACCCGGCACCAAATCGACCATCCGCCGACATTGGCGACCCGGCCAACGCGACTCCATGCCACCAGTGCTGGGCCTGCAGGCAGCTGATCACGTGGCGAATCACCCGCCCGCTCCGTTCCCGTCGCGGCCCGGACTCTGTGTTGGGGCCGAAGCGCAGCACCATTTCCCCCGCACCATCGCGCCATCACATCTGCTACGATCATCATATGGCAGACCTTCCCACCAACATCCCAGAATCCCTCAAGACCCTCCTCGAAGACTTCGAATTCGTCGACCGGACCGAACGCGCCGAACTGCTGATCGAAGCCGCCGACCGGTTCAAGGACGTGTCCCCGGAAGTCGCGACGCGCCCCTTCCCGCGCGAAAACCACGTCGAGCGCTGCGAGTCCGACGCCTACGTCTGGGCCGAAGACCAGCCGGACGGGACGATCAAGTACCACTTCGCGGTCGAGAACCCGCAGGGGCTCTCCGCCCGCGCCTGGGCCGTCATCCTCGACGAGAACCTCTCCGGCGCGCCGCTCGAACAGGTCGCCGCCTTTCCCTGCGACCTCGTGTTCAATTTCTTCGGCAAGGACGTCTCGATGGGCAAGGGGCAGGGACTGATGGGGATGGCCGACATGGTCTCCGCCTACGCCCGGCAGCGGTTGAAGGCTCGCAATGAGCCCGTCCCCGCTGCGAAGTGCTGAGATGGCCCTCGAAGCCGTAACGCTGACCGGCCAGCATGTGCGGCTCGAACCGCTCTCGATGGACCACGCCGAAGGGCTGGCTGCCGCCGCTGCTGGCCCGCGCGACAGCTATGCGTTCACCTTCGTCCCCGAAGGGCTCGAAGCGACCGGGCAGTACATCCAGGCCGCGCTCCTCGACATGGCCGGGGGGAAGGCGCTGCCGTTTGCGGCCGTGCGCGTCGCCGACGAGCGGGTCATCGGGACTACGCGATTCGGAAACATCGAACACTACCCCTGGCCCGAGGGCAGCCCGCACCAGCGCGCCGTCGATGCGTGCGAGGTCGGCTGGACCTGGCTCGCGGCCGAAGCACAGCGCACCGCCATCAACACCGAGCAAAAGCTGCTGATGTTCACCTACGCCTTCGAAAAGTGGGGCGTCCACCGCCTGCAGCTTCGAACCGACGAACGAAACTGGCGCTCGCGCAACGCGATCGAGCGGGTCGGGGCAAAGTTCGAGGGTGTCCTTCGTTCGAACCAGCCGGCGAGCGACGGGCTGGTCCGCAGCACGGCATACTTCTCGATTGTGGCCGAAGAGTGGCCGGCAACGAAAACCGCACTTGAGGCCCGGCTCGTCGCTCGCAGCTGAGGCTGACCGGCTACGACGGTGAGATTGCGGGCAAAGTTTGCCCGGAGGCGACTTCGGGCGGGTGATTGCCACGGCGCCGGCGGAAATTTGCGGCTGGCCTGTCTATTCGGTGACGAGTCACGCTGGCACGCACTCGCTTGGGCGTGAGCGCTTCTGTTGTACGGTGGTGGCCTGCGCACACACAGTTTTCATGGTCACGAAGGAGTTCGTCCCTTGCCGAAAGTCATTGTCCAGTCCCTGCCCGACTACAACTTCGCCCAGCTCCTCACCAGCGAGGGCCGCTCGCTCGTCGCCGATGAACCTTCCGACGAAGACGGCAACGACCTCGGCCCAACGCCCTACGAACTGCTGATGTGGGCGCTCGGCGCGTGCACCTCGATGACGCTCCAGATGTACGCGCGCCGGAAGGGTTACCCGCTCGAAGAGGTCGCGATCGAAGTCGACCACAAGCGTACCCATGCGGAAGACTGCGACGAATGCGAGCAGGGCAGCGGGCCGGGGATGATCGAAGTGATTTCGCGCAAGATCGTGCTCCGCGGGCCCCTGACCGACGCGCAGCGCGACGACCTCCTGCGCGTCGCCCAGAAGTGCCCGGTCCACAAGACGATCCTCTCGAACCCGCAGATTCTCGACTCGATCGAGGTCGTTTAGGCGCCTTCGGCCGTTTAGCCGCCTTCGAACGCCCCACCGGGCGAATTCTCGACCAGGTCAGGTTCGGACAGTTCGAAGCCGGGCTTGATCCCGTCGTCCGGCGGTGATTCCGGCCCGCCGAGTTCGCCATCCGTGCCGATCGCGTCGCCAGCGGGCACCGGGATATCATCGAGGCCGGGCATTTCGACCCCGAACAGGAACTCGGTGGGGTCGCGCGTCGCGTCCTTCGACTTCGGGAACCAGCGGTTGTTGCTGACCTGCCAGTGGAGGTGCGCGCCGCCCTCGTTCGGCGGGTCGACAAAGCCGGTCCAGCCGAGCCGCCCGATAATGTCGCCCGCCTTCACCTTCGTCCCGTTTTCGACCTCCGCGCGGTCGAGGTGGGCGTAGATGCTCCAGTAGGGCGTGCCCGGGTGGTCGAGGATGACGCAGATGCCGAAGCTATCGAACCCGGTGCCGTCGTTCGGGCGGTGGATAGCGGCGATGCCACCGGCTGGCGCGAGAATCGGCGTCCCGACGCGCACGCCGCCGAGGTCGTAGCCCATGTGCGTGCCGTTTGGGTACTGCTCCAGGTAGACGCCATTGATGCGCCCCGGCGGCATCGCGAGCGGCAGGACCGTGAATCGCAGCTGGCCGGGCGGCGCCGGTTCGTCGAGCTCGCGGATTGGCTCCTCGTCCGAACTCGTCCCGCGAGCAGCGGACTCGGCCGCCGGGCGGAGAATCACCTGTCCGACGTGGAGGCGGTCCGGGTCGGCGATGTCGTTCATCTCCTGGAGGATGGCGACCGTCGTGCCCCACTCCTCCGCGAGCACGCCGAGGATGTCGCCCGCCCGGACGACGTATTCAACGGGCACAGCCGTCGCAGCCGGGGATGTGTCCGGTTCGCCAGCGTCGCTCGGGCGACCCGCGGGGATAGTCAGCGCCCAGCCCACCTGGAGTACATCGATATCCACGATGAGGTCCGCGTTTGCCGCCTGTAGCGCCTCGACCGTCGTCCCGTGGCGCGCGGCAATCGCGCCGAGAGAGTCGCCTGCCACCACTGTATAGGTTGTCATCGCCCACCTGCCTTCGGATTTCGAACACTACACCGACCGCGGCAGAGTTGGAACCGTCGTTTGGCACTGCGCGAAGTGAACTCGCGCGCTCGGCCATATGCGATACTGCTGGGCATACTCCCCCACGCGAAAGTAGGCACTTCTTTGATTCTCGACCGCGAAATGCAGCGCCTCGACGGCAGCACCGAATCGCTCAGCAACTACCAGGGCAAGGTTGTCATGATGGTGAATGTCGCCAGCAAGTGCGGCCTCACGCCCCAGTACAAGGGCCTCCAGGCGCTCTACGAACGCTACCAGGGCCAGGGCCTCGAGATTCTCGGCTTCCCGGCCAACAACTTCATGGGCCAGGAACCGGGCACCGCGGAGGAGATCTCCGAGTTCTGCGAGATTAACTACGGCGTCACCTTCCCGCTGTTCGCAAAAATCAGCGTGAAGGGCGAGGACATCCACCCGCTCTACGAGGAGCTCACGAGCCAGCCCGAGCCCATCGGCGGCGAGGTGTCCTGGAATTTCCAGAAGTTCATCATCGGCCGCGACGGCCAGCCGCTGGCCAAGTTCGGCCCGCGGGTCGAGCCCGAATCGACCGAACTCGTCGCAGAAATTGAGCGCCTGCTCGCCTGAGCAATCGCATCTGCGAACCGGTGCGCGAGTCGATGATTCGCGCACCTTCCCCGAACTGGAGCGCCGCATGACCCCCAGCGATACCGAAGTCCGCCCGGACCGTCCCGTCCAGTTGATGCGAGCGGTGCTCTTCACTGCGCTCCTCGCACTGGTTGCCCTCGCGACCGCAGCCTGTGGGGGCGGCGATGATGAGCCCGCTGCAGCAGACGATGCCGATGACCGGAGGGCCACCTCGACCCCGGCGAAGGGTAAGGTCCCGTCCGGCTGGGAGACCTTCGATTTCGGCGCGATCAGTGGCGCCGCGCCAGACGGCTGGGAAGCCTCGCTCCTGACCTCCGAGGAGTTCCTTGAACTCGCGCGCGCCGGCCTTTCGGGCTCGAATGCGGCGCCGGACTCGATCGAGTTCCTCGAAACGCTCGACTCCGAAGACCTGAGCAAGGTCGTCCTGCTGCTCACCACGGATGAGGGCTACCCGAACATCAACGTCCAGCCCTGCTACCCGGCCCAGTCGCTGGTGGACACGAAGAACGCCGACTCACAGGCCGCAGCGTATGCGAAGGCGATCGGGCTCGATGTCGAAGTGGTCGGCGACGTGGAGATCGACGGCAAGGACTTCGCCCTGCTCAAAGCCGACTACTACGACGAACTGGACACGATCCAGGCGTTCTACGGCACGAGCGACTGCGTAAACATCGCGACCCTCACCGGCCAACCCGCCGACGACGCGTTAATCGACGACTTCAAGCAGATGCTCCAGCTGCTGGAGATCGAGGAGTAGGGGCGAGGCAGTCCACCGGCCACCCAAACCAGTCCGAGCCGCGCGTGGAAACAAGCGGGCGCGTGACTCGCTACCAGATCGGCTCCCCGCAGGCTGTCGCGCGGAGTGCCAGGAGTCATGTAAGAGCCTACCGCGGACACATGCAGCGAGTCACTCGCCCGCTCCGTCCCGTCGCCCGGACTTTTGGCGGCCACTGGCCCCTCAGCGCTAAAATTGGCGGGAGTGCATGGGAGTCGAACCCACCCGTCGCCGCGGTGACGATGGGGCAGACGAGCCGCAGGAGGGAGCGGGTCAGTCGTTCGCGCCCCAGTTGTCGGCCATCTCCACGGCCCTCTTCTTTGCCGCTTCGTGCTCGAGTATCGAACCAGGCATCTCCTCGGACGTGAGGTCACCCGGGTCACCAGCGCTTTTGACCGCCGTGCAAATCCAGTGCTTGGCATAAAATCGAACTGTAAGAAGCCACGGACCCTTAAGCGCGCACCAGACCGTGCCTGTTGCATCGATGGCGACCCATTCAGGAAGCCCTCCTGGCCGCTCGAAAGCGTTCGGCAACTCAATCGCCGGCAAGGTGTTGTCCCTGATATGGTCGTTCGCAGTCATGGGCCGCATGTTGTGCTAGCGATGGACTGCAGATCTGTACGCTACCTGACAGATGACACGCTGGGGACCCGTTTCTCTGTGTTTCGCCTGCAGAGGCGCTTGTGCAGTGCTACGCCAGGGTGCCACGTGGCCGCATAACCGCCTACGCTCAAATAGTGATTGTGCCGGCATGAATCCGATTTGGATCCGCACTGTGATTGGCGGGAGTGCATGGGAGTCGAACCCACCCCCCGCCGCGCTGGCGACAGGGCAACCGTTTTGAAGACGGAGAGGACCACCGGGCCCCATTCACTCCCACCGCAACAATAGCGGCTCGTGCGATGTGGGGCCATTCAGGTACACACGGACGGAGGTCTGGGCAATGACCACTAAGTTGAGACCACACTCCAGATTGATGATTCTCGCGCTCGTGGTGACCGTTTTGAACGCCGGTCTTGCTGCATTCAGTCTCTCGTCGGGGCGAACGAACGCGTCCGAGCCCGAATTGACCACCGGGCCGGGTGACGTGAACTGCGATGGGTTCATCGGTATCGAAGATTCTCTGCGGCTTGCGCGCATCCTGGCAGGCCTGCACACGGCGACATGTCCTGCCGTGGCGCCCACGGAGACCTCGACGAGCACCCCTCAGCCACATGATTTCGGATACGGTGAATGCGCGGGCGGCAACTGCGGACTGCCTCCGCTTCTCGTCATTTGCGCCCCAGACGGCTGGTTTGTCGATGTTGGCCGAGACTACCCCAATCCCGGCTGGCCCACTTCTGAGGTCTTGCGCGCGAGCGATGCGTCGGGAGTTTGTTAGCAGGCTCAATCGTCGCCCACGAGTTCCAACGTGTCAGTAGCGCGACCGACCTGCGGAGCGCGCCCCGGCAGCGAATGGCGATTACGTGGTGGACCGGGGTACCCAGGATCGCACGCGATCATGGCTGGTCGGACATCGCCCGGGGTGCCACGCCAGACTGCGGCACGCTTGCTTGGTCGCGCGCGTTACTGACACGTTGTCGCGGTGGTCGATCTGCACCGTAGACCGCAGACAACAGAGACGGGCAGCCATTTGGCTGCCCGTCTCTGTGTGTGGTGCGACGTCCGGTTCCTATGCTCGGATGCCGGCGTCTTCCATGGCCATGGCGGCGGGGCGGACGCTGACTTCCAGCAGTTCGGCGATGTCGTAGGCGCGGATGGTGCGCTTCTCTTCGTCCGGCTGGATGCCCGGGATGCCGTCTTCGAACATCTGGATGCAGAACGGACAGGCCGTCGCCACGATGCTCGCGCCCGTATTCGCCGCCTCGGCCGCGCGCAGATGGTTCACGCGGGTGCCGGTCTCTTCCTGCCACATGTTGCCGCCGCCTGCGCCACAGCAGAGACCCTTCTCGCTGTTGCGCGGCATCTCAACGAGGTTCACTCCAGGGATGTGCTCCAGCACTTCACGCGGCGCGTCGTAGATGCCGTTGCCGCGGCCGAGGTAGCAGGAGTCGTGGTAGGTGATGGTCGCGCCGTTCGTCTCCTTGGCCTGCAGGTCGCCCTTGTTGAGCAGCGTCTGGAGGAATTCGGCGTGGTGCGTGACTTCGTACTTGCCGCCGAAGTCGGGATACTCGTTCTTGAAGGTGTTGAAGCAGTGCGGGCACGAGGTGATGATTCGCTTCACGCCGGCTTCGTTGAACGCCTGCGAGTTCGACTCCGCGAGGGTCGCGTAGAGGAATTCGTTGCCGAGGCGGCGAGCCGGGTCTCCGGTGCAGGTTTCGGCCTGGCCGAGGACGCCGAAGCTCGTGCCGCTGTCCTTGAGCAGCTTCGCCAGCGACTTCGTGATCGGCAGGTTACGTTCCACGAGTGCGCCCGAGCAGCCAACCCAGTAGAGGTACTCCTGGGAGCCGTCGTATTCGGGGACGGTGACGCCTTCGGTTTCGAGCTGCTCCATCCAGGTGGTGCGGGTGAGCTGGGTGCCGCGCCACGGATGGCCGCGCTGTTCGATGTTCTGGAGCGCCGCCTGGGCCGTCGCCGGGACGCTCGCCTGCTCCATCACGAGGTAGCGGCGCATATCGACGATGGTCGGGACGTGCTCGATCATGACCGGGCACTCCTGCACGCAGGCCATGCAGGTGCGGCAGGCCCAGAGCGATTCGTCCTTGATGTAGCCACCGACAAGGGGCTCCTTGAGCTCGACCGCCGGGTCTTTGCCGGCGATGACGAGCGGGCCGGCGTGGTTCATGTAGGTCTTGAGGTCCTGGACGATGGCCATCGGCGAAAGCGGCTGGCCGGCGGTCCAGGCGGGGCAGACGCTCGTGCAGCGCCCGCAGCGGACGCAGGTGTCGGCGTCGAAGAGCTGCTTCCAGGTGAAATCCTGGAGCTTGCTGGCGCCGAGGCTGCCGCCCTCTTCCATGATCTTTTCGAAGTCGCCCATGGGGGCGAGGTAGGCCGGGCCAGAGCCGGGCCGCTTGAGGAAGCCGTTGATCGGTGCAAAGACGATGTGCCGGAACTTCGTGATCGCCATCAGGCTGAGGAGCGCGAAGGCGCCGACCACGTGGAACCACCAGAAGCCGACGTGGACGTTGAGCCACGTCTCGGCCTGGCCGGAGCCGAATATCTTCGCAACGACATAACCAGCCGGCGACCATTTCGACCAGTTCTCATTGCCGGCCGGGATCTCCTCGGCGGCGATGCGCAGGCCTTCGACCACGATGCCCGAGAAGAGCACCGCGCCCAGCAGGCCGACGATAATCGCGTCTTCGTTGCTGCGCCGGTCCCAGGTGAGCTTGGCCGGCGGCTTCACGTAGCGGCGATAGACCGCCATGCCAACGCCAACGAGGCCGATGACCCCGAAGAGGTCGCCAACGAGGCTGTAGACGAGGTAGACCGGGCCCTTGAGGAAGAGATGCTCTTCGTCCATGCGGAAGATGAGCGGCAGGTAGTCGTCGAGTGCGAGTAGCGTGGTGACGAGGGTGAGGACGATGAAGCTCGAGTAGATGCACCAGTGCATCACGCCCGCGAACTTGTCGTTCTTCACGCGGCTGGTGCCGGCGCCCATAGTCAGGGCGTTTGTCAGGCGGGCGCCGATGTTGTCGAACACGCCCTGCGGCTTACCGAGCCGCCAGATGCGCATCCGCTGGATGAATGCGCCGAGAATGATGGCCATGGAGATGCCGAAGACCATGTACATGAGCCACGGCGTCTTGATGTTCCAGAAGACTTCGCGGGTGGCGTCCGTCGTGCGTGCGGTTTCGAACGCAGAGATAGCGCCAATAATCGCGACCGGGATGATAATGCTGCCGGTGCTCACATGGAATCGGCCGCGCTTTCTGCCGTCGTCTCCCGGGTTGCCCTTGCCGTGTTGCATCGTCGCCATCTGTCACCCCATCCCATTTGGCCGGCGTCGAGCCGGAGATCATGCCGTTCAGATCCCGGCAAGACGGGCAGATCCTACTAAACTTCTCTCGCACATGCGAACGCGACTCGGACACAAGGAAGCCCCCGGCACTGCCGAGGGCTTCGAAATGTCGTCTGTCCGTCGAACTGGCTAGTCGACGCCTTCGTTCATGGGCGTCCCGTGCGTCTTGCGCAGGTCCACCTTGAGCACCTTGCCCATCGGGTTGCGAGGAAGTTCATCGACCACGGCGACATAAGCCGGCGCCTTGAAGGACGCGAGCTTCGTTTTCGAATAGGTCGTGACCTCGTCGAACGTGATCTTCTCGCCCGGCTTCAGCACGAGGACGGCCTTCACCACTTCGCCCCACTCGACATCGTTGACGCCAATGACGGCCGCTTCTTCGATCTTCGGGTGGTCTTCGAGTGCGTTCTCGATTTCGCCGGGGGAGATGTTTTCGCCGCCGCGAATGATGAGGTCCTTCTTGCGGCCGGTGATGAAGAGGTAGCCGTCTTCGTCAACCTTGCCGACGTCGCCGGTGTGCAGCCAGCCATCGATGATCGCCGTGCTGGTCGCTTCTTCCTGCTGGAAGTAGCCCTTCATGACGCGGTCCGACTGGACGCAGATTTCGCCCTCTTCGCCAGGAGGGAGGAGGTTGTTGCGCTCGTCCATGATGCCGATCGTGACGTCCGGCATCGGCTTGCCAACGGAGCGGAGGCGCGCTTCCTTCTTCACCGGGTCGTCGCGAAGGTCGTGGTCCTCAGGCCCGAGGAAGGTGAGCGTGGAGGTCGATTCGGTCTGGCCGTAGGCGTTCATCAGGCCGGTGCCCTGGGGCGGGAAGATGTCGCAGGCCTTGCGCACCACTTCGAACGGCATGGGCGCCGCGCCGTAGGTGATGAGCTTGAGCGAAGAGATGTCGTAGTCCTTGAAGTTCGGCACTTCCATGATGCGCTTGAGCATGGTGGGGACGACGAACGAGTGGCTCGCCTTTTCCTCGTGGACGGCCTTCAGGTACCCCTCCGGCGTGAACTGCGGGAGGATCACGAGCGTGCGTCCGCCCCAGATGGAGGACATCATCGCGGTCGCGCCGGCCACATGGGAGAACGGCACTGAGCTCAGCGTCTTCTCGTGAATTTCCGGGTCGGCCGGGGACATCGTGTTGATGACATAGGCCGTGAGGTCCATGTACGTCAGGACGACGCCCTTCGGCAGCGCTGTCGTGCCGCTGGTGAAGATGATGATCGTCGGGTCCTGGTCATCGATTTCGATCCAGACGTCATCGTCCGAACCGTTCGCGACGAGGTCCGAGAGGTTGAGGTAGCCCTCGTGCTGGCCCTCGATGGCAATGAAGTGCTTCGTGTGCGTCAACGTCGGGCGAATGCGATCGACGAGGTCGATATAGCGGTCAGAGACGAAGGCCGCCGTGCATTCGGAGACGTTGACCATGTAGGTCAGCTCTTCGTCCTTGGCGCGCGCGGCCAGGGGGACGAAGGTCACGCCGAGCATGGCACAGGCGTAGTAGGTGATCACGTAGTCGGCGCTATTGACCGACATAATCGCGATTTTCTGGCCCTTTTCGATGCCGAGGCCGAGCATCGCGTTCGCGAGGCGGGTTACAGCCGGGTACATTTCGCCGTAGGTCACGCGCTTATGTGCGCCACCAACATCGACGAGGGCTTCGCGGTCGGGGACGACAGCAGAGGAAATCTGTAGGAACTCAACGGTATTCATGGTTCTCCCGGATTCGGACGCCACCGCGAGAGACGGGCAGCGGAATGTTGCCGCCGGATTCTACACCCCAAGCCCAATGAGCCGCGAGTTAACGGCCGGATCACGATTGGGAAGGCCTCGCGGCGGGCGGTTTGGTGGCGGTCGTGCGCGCTATGTTGGCGATTCGAAGAGGCGCGAATCGAAGCGAAAGGGCCGAAGGTCGACGATTCGCAGGTTCCTGTAGTCCGGGTGCCGTGGATTCAGGAGGATGTTCTTGTCGCCGATCGAGGCGGACTCGTGCGCGGTGACTACGCTTGGCACGACCAGGATCGCCGAGGTCGCTGCCGAAACCCACTGCTCGCCAGCCGCTCGCGTCACGGCCTCGTTCGAAGCCCAGTCTGGCGGAAGTTCCTGCAGGCCGATCTCGTCACGGGCATTTGCATCCGGGAAACTGCCTTCCACAAGCACGTATTCCTCGGTTACCGGGTCGGCTCGAGGTGCACCCGGACCGCCAACGTGGCGAGGGCGATAGTGCCCGCGCAATAGACGAGCGGTGTCCCGATGCGGTTCCATCGGCCGCCCCGGAGGCTGGCACCGATGCCTTCGAAGGCGAACCTGGCAAAGGAACGATTTACGATGCGCCAACACCCCAGGTCATCAGGCACCGATAGTGAACTCGATTTTGAAGAGAATCGAGTGCAGGCGCTCGAACTCCTTGCGCGAAATAGCGTCCATTGGAGTTTCACCACCGAGAGCCATAAGCGACGAGTGCAGCCACGAGTTTATCGCGGCAGCCGAACCCAGCGTGCGTCGAGCGTGTTCGAGGAGCCCGTCCCAATCGTCCGTGAATGTCCGTTTCATCTCTTCGAGTTCGGCTTCGGCGCCGGCCTCTTGGGCTCGCCGGTTGAACTCCGCGATCGAGATAGGGCCGTCCTTCAGCCATTCCTGGATGTCCGCCACCGACACTGGATGCTTGTTCATGCTTTCCGGCGCAGCAATTGAGCGACGTTCGGCAGGGATCTTGTAGCGATTGCCTTCGTTCACGACATCCAGGTCGGCCAGCGTGCGCTGCACCGTGCGCGTTGAGACGCCCATCCGGCTGGCGAGTTCGACGGTCGTCAAACCTCGCGATGCATCGCGCAGGTAGCGCTCCACTTCCTGCTGGCGGCTGACTTTGCTGGATTGCCTGATCATGCTCGTTGTCCGTGCGAACTGCGGCTGACCGCCGCGAAGCCTTTCGATGGCGACAATTCTACCATGGGGGTCGTGCTCCTGGACCCCAATTTCGCTGTTCGAACCCGGGCAGCACCCAATCAGCAGGTCGCTGGCAGCCGGAATTCGCGCAGTTCGCGCGCTGTGCAAATGCGCCGGGAAATGTCCACGACCACGCGATTCTGGCGGTCGATGGTGACCGAAAACTGGTCGAGATTGCGGCCATCCTCGTCGATTCGCACCCCGGCGAGGTCGTACACGGCGTCGTTGCAAGCTTCCCGGAACATGGTCGGCGAACTGCCGGCCTGGCTGCTGAATCGCCCCTCGAACTCGTCCGAGAGCCGCACGAACTCGGGCGCCTGGGGGTGCACGATGATGACTCTGCACTGCCGCGCCGAATTCGAACGGTTCGCCACATCGAGGTCCGAAAACGCGACCAGCTGGCCAGAGGGCGTGCGCACGAGGTAGAAGTTGTTCGCGCCGTTGAAGTCGACGCTGTCGTAGTCGTAGGAATCGGCATCCCGGAGCGTTATTTTGCCCGTGTTCGCGCCAGATTCGGCGAAGGCAATACAGCCACCCACGGCGATGACCGAGAGGACGACCGTGAGCACGGCCAGCGAGCATCCCATCGCCACGGGCCGCTGCCCAGTCGGTTCGACGTCCCGCTGTGTCATGCCCTCAGGCTAGCGGTTGCGCCCGGAAAGGTCGCGGGCCCCGCTCACCTGGAATCGCGTCGAAGGCGCCGAATTTGGCCGGCTGGGGGTGCTAAATCGCGAGCATTGCGGCCGGGTCGCCCACCATCTCCCGGCGCCGCTTGGTGAAGCCGGTTTCGCCGCCGAGAATGCGCGCCACGACCGCTTCTACCGCGTCATCCAGTTCGTCCCGGGGCACGACCGCTTCGACCAGCCCCCAGCGGAGCCCGGCGATGGCGTCGATTGGCTCGCCCGTGATTATCATCTGGGCGGCGATTCCCGGCGGGAGGGTGCGCGGCAGGGTTTGCGTCGCACAGGCACTGGGGATGTAGCCGAGCGAGACTTCCGGCAGGGCGAACAGCGCGTCTTCGGCCGCAATTCGGACATCGCAGCAGAGTGGCAGTTCGAGGCCGGCGCCGAAACAGAAGCCATGCATCGCCGCGATCGTCGGCATGCGCTGGTTCAGCAGCAGCCACCAGACATCGCGCTCGTGGCGGGCAGCGCGGGCGTCCATGATCGAAGGCGCGGTGCCGAATTCGGCGATATCCGCGCCGGCCGAAAAGCAGCGGCCTTCGCCCCGGAAAACGAGCGCGCGGATACCCGGGATGTCGCGACATGCCTCCAGGTATTGCCAGAGGTAGTCGCGCATCTCCATGTTGATGGCGTTGAGGCGGCCGGGACGGTTCAACGTGATCGTCGCAACGCCACGATCGTCGATATCCAGCAGCACCGGCTCCGTCATGGCCGCCTCCCGGGGTTGGTTGCCCCTAGTCCGACCAGTCCGCCTTGCGGATCTGGCTGCGCTGACGGCGCTCGAGGGTCTTGGCGAAGTCGTCGTTCGCCTTGACCACGAGGTCGTTCATGTCGTCGCTGCCGAGCCGCATGGAAGAGCTGCGCCAGCGCTTCAACATGGCCCGGTCTTTGTCCGTGAGCCCGGCCTCATCAGCCATGCGGTTCACGAGGAGGGTCAGGACCTCCATGATCTCATCGTCCGAAAAACGTACGTCTGCCATTACTTCTTCACCGTCTCATACCAGCCGCTGCTCTTGACGCGGCGCACAAACTTGGCCTCGATGTGCTTGTTCAGCGCCTCGTTCATATCGTCGGTGAGTTGCTGCAACTCTGTGCTGGTCTCCGGGCGGTCCGAGCGCCAGCGCTTGATGGCCTCTTTGCCTTCGAGCGAAATTTCGGCGTTATCCGACGCCACGGCGCTCACTAGCAACATGAGCGACCACGCCTCTGCGGGTTCCAATAGAACAATCATGCGTTACTCCCCGGTGAATGCTGGCGGCCGTTTTTCAACGAACGCCCGTACTCCCTCTGCGCGATCTTTTGTGGTTTGCAGTAGCAAGGTCAAATCGGTCTCGAAACGAAGGGCCTGTTCGAAGCTCTGCGGGAGCCCTCGCCACACCGATTCTTTGGCCAATCGTGTCGCAATCGGCCCGCGTGAGGCGACCACCGCAGCGATTCGTTCGGCCGCCGCGACGCCCGCACCCGCGACTGTCACCTCTGATACGAAGCCGGCCTGCCAGGCGGATTCGGCGGTCAGTTCGATCGGCGGCGTTTCGTTTCGAAGGAGCACGGCCAGCCGCCGCGCCGCACGCGTGTCCGTCGAGAAGAGCGTCCCAGCTTCGCAGACGCGGATATCGGCCAGCACGGCCACATCGGCAGCGACGCCGCGCACGACTTTCCCGGCGGCGAAGATGATCGGCAGGGCGAAACGCTCGAGCCGCCAGAGGTCGCCATCGTCGAGCGCGCAGGCCGCTGTCCCCGCCGTGCCGTCGATGATGACCACCTGGGTGCCTTCGCTGCGCGCGTGTTCGAGCAGTTCGAAGAGCCGCCCTTCGACCTCTGCCAGCCGCACCAGTGCCACGCCCGTACTCATATGCAGGACATTCTACATCGCCCGGTTGCGCTGCCCGGTCGTCAACAACGCACATGCCGAACCACCAGCCAATTGCCAATGGCTAACGGCCAAACCGCCTCCCTTGCATCCGAAAGCCGCTCGCCACACAATTCCCACATGACCGACTTCTCCGCCAGCGCGCCCTTCAATCCCGAGAAGCACCATGACCTCCACGACCAGGCGAAGGTCGCGCCGCCAGGCCCGCCGACCCGCGATTTCGTGCAGCGCCACCTCGGCATCATCATCGGTGGCCTCTTCACGCTGCTCTTTATTTCGCTGGCTTTCATGGCACGCGCCGGCTGGGAGAATCACCGCGAGTGGGTCGTCGCCATCACCGTGCCGGGCCTCGCGCTCGGCGGCCTGGCAGTGGGCAACCTCATCGCCCGCGGCAAGCCGATGTTGCTCGCCCCCGGCATCGTGTTCCTCTTCATCTGCATCCTGTTCACCATCCTGAACGTGCAGCGCGGCTACGCGACCGAGGGCCAGGACAACTGGCGCGACTTGATGTCGATCCTGCAGGGCATTTCGCTCACCATCGCCCTGCACCTCTTCTTCGGCGCCTTCGTCTGGAA
>JBBSKE010000038.1:0-14731 GCA_038256595.1 Tepidiformales bacterium
ATCGCGGCGACTCCACAGCGCCCTCGACTACGAGACTCCGGCAAGCTTTTGAAGCATCTTTGGACAACGATTCCCGACCGGTGGCGGCCGCCGCCCGGAATAGAGTTCCTGTCCCATCGGGATAAGAACGCCATCGGCCAAGCGCCAATGGCCAACGGCCATCTCCCGCCCTACCATCGTCCTATGGCAATCGGCGACTTCCACCTCCACTCCACCGCCTCCGACGGCGTCCACTCTCCGACCTGGGTCATGGAGACTGCTGCCGCGAACGGCGTCCGCACCCTCTCCCTTACCGACCACGACACGACCGACGGATTCGCCGAGGCGAAGGCCGCCGCGGACCGCCTCGGGCTGCGCCTCATCCCCGGCATGGAACTTAGCGCGGACGAGGGCAAGGCAGACGTCCACCTCCTCGCCTTCGGGTTCAATGTCCACTCGGCGCCACTGCAGGAGTTCCTCAAGTGGCTGCGCAGCGGCCGCATCGACCGCGTCCACAAGACCGTCGAGGTGCTCACCGGCCACGGCATGCCGATCGACGTGAAGCGCGTGTTCGAGATCGCTGGCGAGGCCTCGGTAGGCCGGCCGCACGTTGCTCGCGCGCTGGTCGAACGTGGGTTCGTCGCGGACGTCCAGGAGGCGTTCGACCTCTGGCTCGGCAACGGCAAACCGGCCGACATCCAGCGCGAAAAGCTCTCGCCCGAAGACGCGATCAAGATGGTCAAGGACAACGGCGGCGTCGTCTTCGCCGCCCACCCCATCTTCATCGGCGACGACTACCCGGCAGTGCTCGCCAAGTTCGTCGAGTGGGGCATCGAAGGCATCGAGACCTTCTACAAGAACTACGACGCGGATGTGGTCGAGTCCCACCACCAGCTCGCGCACAAACTCGGCGTCCAGACGTCCGGAGGCAGCGATTACCACGGCCTCGGCAACCCCGGCGACCGCGAAATCGGCGACATTCCCTTCCCGGACTTCGAAGTCGAAGCGTTTGTCTCGTTCCTGGAGTCGCGCGGGGTCGAAACGGGGCTGGCGGCGCGCGCCTGAGCCCGGCCGGGCGGCTGTCGAGGTACACTCGGGAGATGCCGAATGTTTCCCTTCGCCCCGCGACCGCCGATGACGCCGCCGAGGTGGCCGCGCTCTACCGGCGGGTCTTCGCGGACGTGCCCGCCAGCTATCCCGGCCTCGCCGACGCGCAGGACCCAGGGCGCTTCTCGTTGCTGCTCCAGACCGGGCACGCCTTCGTCGTCGCCGAGACTGGCGGGCGAATTGTCGCCGCCGTTCGCCACCAGGACGACGAGGGCATCGCCACCTTCGACCTGATCGCGAGCGAACTGCCGCGGGCGGGCCGGGAACTCGCGCGGCGCGTGGACCACCTCGCCCAGGACCGCGGCATCCGGCTCGTGCGAACGCGCGTACCCGAGGCGAGCCGCCTCCCGGACGTCTTCGCGCGCTGGGGCTACCTGCCGATTGCGCGACATAAGTCCGATGATGGCAGCACCGACCTCGTCCTCGAAAAGCGCGTCCCCCTGCTGACCGTGCGCGACCAGCGCCGCAGCGACGCCGACGCTATCGGTTCGATCGCGAAAATTGACCCCTGGACGTTCACCCAGGGCGTTCGTCCCGGCTGGTTCGTGCTCGCCGACGGCGACCGCGTGGCCGGGGTCATCTCCGTGAGTGACGGCAAGGGCGGCATGGCGGCGATCATGGCGCCCGTCATCCTGCCCGCCTACGAAGGCCGCGGCCTCGAACTCTGGATGCTCGAACGCGCCGCCGGCTACGCGGAGACGAACGGCTACCACTCCGCCACCGTCCCCGCGACACCTGCGCTCGCCATCCACGACCGCGCCCTCGAAGACCGCCGCTGGTTCCGCGACGGAGACGCCTACGTGCGCCGCTTCCGCGACCTTGATCCGGTTGATAGCGACTAGCTGCTAGCTTCTAGCGGCTAGCATTATTGCATTTTCGGATTTCGCGTCGCCAATTCGTATGCAGCCGGCATCGGAAACTGTGATTGCATACGCACTTCGGCATAATCGAGCTAGCGGCTAGTCGCTAGCAGCTAGCCGCTTCTACGTCCCCGTATAGCGCGGCTTCCGCTTCTCTGCCCGGGCGTCGCGCGATTCCTTGCCGTCGTTGACCGCCTGTCTCCCGTAGCTCAGGTGCAGGAGTTCGTTCTGCAGCGCGTCGTCGAGGTTGCGGTTCAGGTTCTGCTGGACCACGCGCTTCGCCGCACGCAGCGCGACCGGCGGCCACTGGGTAATCTGCTCGGCGAAGGCGACCGCTTCGGCCATGAGGTTCGCATGCGGCACCAGCCGGTCCAGCAGCCCCAGCCGGTAGGCCTCCTCCGCGCCGACATCGCGGCTCGTGAAAATCAGGTCCATCGCCCGGCTGTAGCCGATGATGCGCGGCAGGAAGAAGCTCATCCCCGAGTCCGGCGAGAGATTCCGCTCGATAAAGACGGTCTTGAAGCGGCTGTTTTCGGAGCCGATGCGTGTGTCACAGGCGAGCGCCATGCTCATCCCCGCGCCCGCGCAGACGCCGTTCATCGCCGCAATCGTCGGTTTGTCGAGGTGGTAGAAGGCGCGCGCCTGGTCGCCGACCCAGCTGTACTGGTCGAGCAGCTTGTTCTGCTGCGATTCCGGGGCGGTGTCCGCACCCGGAGCCGGGGCGGGCCCGCTGAGGTCGGCGCCGGAGCAGAATCCGCGGCCCGCGCCGGTAACAATCACAGCCCAGACGTCGTCGTCGTTGCGGATCTCGCTGCAGACGGCGACCGTCTCTTGCTGGAGGCTCTTGTTCAGCGCGTTCAGCCGCTCCGGGCGGTTCAGGGTGACCGTCGCAATGTGGTCCTGCTTGTCGAAAATGAGGTCGTGGTAGGTCATGCGGTGCTCCTCGGCGGGGAATGGGTGTGCGGCGCATCATATGAGGGCGATTCGCGAGGCGCCAGAACGCTACGCTCGCGTAGTTCAGCAGCCGGCCCCGGTGTTCCGCCCGCTTTCAACGCGAGCACCGTTCGGCGAGAATGTCACGAACCAAGACTTCGCGACGCCCGAGGAGACTCCAGATGCCCTTCGACCACCTGCTCGCTCAACGAACCGGCTCCATGGGCGCCAGCGCCATCCGCGAGATCCTCAAGGTGGTCAACCAGCCGGGCATGGTCTCGCTCGCCGGTGGCCTGCCCGCCGCCGAGAGCTTCCCGATGGGCATCCTCCGCGAGCTGGCCGACATCGTCGACCAGAAGTACGGCCCGCGCGCCTACCAGTACGACGCGACCGAGGGCTTCGAGCCGCTGCGCCAGGCGCTCGTCCCGTTCCTCGCGAAGAAGGGCGTCATCGCCACCAGCGACGAAATTCTTATCACGAGCGGCTCGCAGGGCATCCTCGACGGCATCGGCAAGGTGCTGATCGACCCGGGCGACGTGGTCGCGGTCGAGGCGCCGACCTACCTCGGCGCGCTCCAGGCATTCAATCCCTACCAGCCGCGCTACGTCCAGATCGCGACCGACGAGGGGGGCCTCCTGCCGGATTCGATGGAGGCGGTGCTCCGCGACAACGCGGTCAAAGTCGTCTACCTCGTGCCAACCTTCCAGAATCCGACCGGGCGCACGCTCTCGACCGAACGGCGCAAAGCGGTCGCCGCACTCGCGATCAAGTACAACGCGCTGATTATCGAAGATGACCCGTATAGCGACCTTCGCTACCGCGGCGAGCCGGTGCCGACTATCCACAGCTTCGCTCCGGAGAACGTGGTCTATGCGGGCACACTCTCGAAGATCCTCGCCCCGGGGCTGCGGCTCGGGTTCGTGGTCGCGCCCGCCCTCGTGCGCCAGTGGCTGGTTATCGCCAAGCAGGGCGTCGATCTGCACACGAGCACCTACACGCAGGCACTGGCGGCGGAGTACCTCGATGGCGGCTACCTCGAGCGGCACCTCCCGAGCATCATCGCCCTCTATCGCCCGCGACAGGAGGCGTTGCTCGCCGCGATCGAGGCGCACCTGCCGCCCGGGTTCACCTGGACGCGCCCGGATGGCGGCATGTTCACCTGGGTCGAAGGGCCGGCCGGGCTCGATGCCGAGGCGATCTACTGGCGCGCGGTCGAGCGGAACATTGCCTTCGTCCCCGGCACCTATTTTTATGCGAACGAGGGCGACGGCAAGGCGACCATGCGCCTCAACTTCACGACCAGCGACGAGGCGACCCTCGACCGCGCGGTCAGTGTGCTCGCCGACGTCATTCGCGAGATGAGCTGAGAATTCCCTGGGCGAGTCAGGCCAGCGTGTGGCGAATCGACCGCCGGAGCCGCCGTTTGCCCTCGTCGAAGCCGTAAATCGAGAGTGAAACGCTGTGGCCCGGGGCGTCCTCGCGCGGCGTCAGTTCGACAATCCCCACGTTGTTGCGGGGTTCGATGCCGTGCCGCTTCGCCCGCCGCGGGCTCTTGCCGAAGTTCACCGGCAGCGTCGCGAAGCGGTTCGCGAGGTCGTGCGCCAGCCCGCCGGGCGAAGAGAGCGCCGACGCCGTCCATTGCGCGAACTGGCCGGCGCGCGGTCCTTTGCGCGAGACCGTGAACGCCGCCCCCGCGTGGACATCGCCCGAGAGAATCACGACATTGCGCGTCGGGCGGGCGGCCTGCCAGTCGAAAATCTGCTCCAGCAGGCGGTCGCGCTCGTCCACGTTCGCGGCAGCGTCCCAGCGGTCGCGGGCGTTGTTGCCATCGTGGCCGGGAAGTTTATCGAGCAGTCGCACGATCGCCGGCGAGAAGTGCACGACCGGGATGCTCGTCACCGCGAAGACGGTCTCCACGCCACGGCTCGTCGCCTCCGCGAGGAACGCTTCGAACGCTTGCCACTGGGTCTCGCCGATGACGCGGTCCTCGCGGTAGTCGCGCTCGCCGCGCAGATCGAAGACGAAGAAGCCGGTCGAGGCGTACCAGAAGTGGTAGTGGAACGGCGGCGCATCATCGAGCGAGGCGCCCGGATTGCGCGCGTGCTGGTATTCGCGATAGGCCTGGAATGCCGCCCGGCAGACCCGTTCGTCGAGTTCATCGACCTCGAGGTGCGAGCCCCAGCTGTTGAAAATCTCGTGGTCGTCCCAGATCAGGAACGAGGGGAAGGCTTCCTGCAGCGCCCGAATCCCCGGCTGGTTGAAATAGCCGCGGTAGAGCTGGCGATAGACATCGAGGAGGGTCGCATCCGAGACGCCCGGGTGTTCCTCGGCCCATTCGCGGACATCGACGAACGGCATCTCGTCTGCATACATCTGGTCGCCGGTGAGCAGGCCAAAGCGCGCGTTTTTCGCTTCCGCAGCCCGCCGCGCGAGGCGATAAATGCCTGACCTGGGGCTGTCGGTCATCCGGTGCTCGCTGTCGGCGTCGAAGGGCTGGTTGCAGCTCCCGAACCAGAATGCGAACGGCTCGCGGGCATCTTCGCGCGGAGCCAGCCGGAGGTTGCGCGTGAAACCGGCCGCCTCGACGGTCGCTTCCTCGCCCGCGAACTCCATGGGAACGGCGACATCGAGTGCTGCGATGTGGTCGTTGCCTTCGCGGATTTCGGCCACGCCTTCCGCGATCACTTTGCCATCGACCGAAATTCGGACGGGCACGCTCACGTCGCCGGCCGCGCGAATCCAGGCGCGGACGTTGCCCGCGGTCACGGCGCCGAGGGCGAGCCAACGCTCCATCTCCCCATCCGGGAACGCGAACTTCAGCTGGTCGGCGAGCGCAGTCACCGACGAAGCGTACAGCCCGGCAGCGGAGGAAGACAGGATTTCGCCGACGCAGCACTGTCGCGTCTTTTCGGCTGGCTGGCCGCTCGCCCCTCGCGTGCTATAGTCCGCCGACTATGTGCCGTTACGGCAGGAGCAGCAGATGAGCCGCCTCGTCCCGAAAATGCCCGAAGACCTCACCCCGGAACAGCGCGAGCAGTTCGACCGAATCAGCCGGACGCGTAAGCCTGGCCCCGATGGCCAGATTGGCGGCCCATTCGACGTCTGGATTCGCAGCCCCGAGGTCGCCCAGCGCGCCGTCAGCTGGGGCAACATGGTCTGGACGCGAACGGTCGTCGGCCGGCGCATCGTCGAACTGGCGATCTGCGTCACCGGGCGCTACTGGGAGAGCAACGTCGAGTGGGTGGCCCATGAGCGGCTGGCGCTCGAAAACGGCGTCTCGCAGGAGACGCTCGACGCCGTCTTCCAGCTCCGGCGCCCGGCCAACGCACCCGCGGATGAACTCCTGACGATCGACATCTGCCGCGTTCTCCACGAGACCCATCAGCTCCCGCAGGCGCTCTTCGACCAGGCGATCGCAACCTGGGGCGACCAGGGCCTGATGGACATCATCGCCACGATCGGCTTCTACACGTTCGTCTCGATGACCCTGAACGCCTTCGACGTCCCCACCGCTCCCGGCCAGCCGATGCCCTTCTCGAAGGCCTGACGCCCGCCACCAGACCATCGCCCGCCACCAAACCATCAGAGCACCGCGCGCAAGCAAGGTGACGGGCGCCTCGCCACCAAATCCACCGCCCGCAGGCCAACGGGACCGTGACCTGGGCGGCCGGGCGTCCCCGGACAGTCGAACAATGTCGCCCCTGCAACCAAACAGTGTTCGGCCTGGGCGAAAAGGGCTACTGCGTTCGCCATATCGGCATCGCGCTCGCCGTAATTGCCGACACGTACGCCTAGAACGATCCCATTCCCGCCCGTAACGCAAAGATCCCCCGCGACGTTGACGCGTCCGGGGGCTCGCCACCGATGGAGTAAGCAACGATGGAAACGCAGAATACCACGACAAACGACAGGGGACAGGGGCAGGCGGAGGAACCGCGCGTGGCAACAAGCGGGTGGCTGACTTGCCGCCAAATCCACCGCCGGCAGGCCCACACCGGGTGATTCGGTCCGCCTGACTCGCCGCCAAAGCAGCGTAGCCAGCCCGCCCGCGAGTGACCTGGCACGCCCACGGTCTCCAATCGCGACGGCTGGCCTGCGGAGGAGCCGATTGCCGGGTCTCCCACCCACTCTCTGCCGGTCGCGGTTCTGTCGTCCGCCTAGCTGCGCACCATGCGGTCGATGAACGACATCATGATGTCGGCGCACTGGCGGCCGAGGAGTGGGTCGGCGTCGAACCCGTGCGGCTGATTCGCATACATGTGCAGCTCCACCGGCACGCCCAGGGCATCGAGCGCCTCGTACATCGCCGTCGCCTCGCTCGCTGGCACGACCTCGTCGCGGTTGCCCTGGATGAGCAACGTCGGCGGGAAGCTCGCGGCGGCATAGGTCAGCGGACTCGCGCCCTTCAGCGTCTCCTCGCTCGCACCCTTGCCGAAGAGGCTCGGGAGCCCGCCCCAGGAGCGCGCGGCGAGCCCCGTCGGCGGATAGAACGAAATCACTGCGGCCACGCCCGAAGCGACGCCGTCGTTGCCGCCGCTGCCCTCGAATTCCGGGACGCTGCCGGTGCCGCCCGCCATCAGCGAGAGGTGGCCACCCGCCGAATTCCCGGAAACGACGATCCGGTCGGGGTCGATGCCAAGTTCGACCGCATTCGCCCGCATATAGCGGACAGCCGCCTTCACATCCTCGATCTGGGCCGGCCAGAGCGCCTCGCCGGTCAGACGGTATTCGCTTGCCACGCAGGTATAGCCTTTTCGGCCGAGCAAGACGCCGTATCCCTTGAGCTGGGAGCGGTCGCCGCCGGACCAACCGCCGCCGTGGACGAGGAGCACGCCGATGCCGTTCCTCACCTCGGCCGGTGGTTCGAAAATATCGCAACGAAGTTCGCGGCCGCCGCCGGTGGCGAAAACGACATCAGGGCGCACGGTCACGCGCGCGGGTTGCATGGTGGTCATCTGGAAGGTCCTCCTCGAAGTGCGCCAACTCTAGACGAGTCGTCAAAATAAATAAAACTGTGCCATGTCACTCGTGGAGATCTTTGCGAAATCCGCTAGATTGCCCGCCATGGACGTCGAACTGGCACAGCGGACCTATCGCACCATGCGCGAATTTGCCGGCGACGAGCGCCCGCGCGAACGGCTCATCGAGCACGGGCCATCGGTCCTGGGCGAGGCGGAACTGGTGGCCGTCATCCTCGGGTCCGGTTCGGCCGGCGAGAACGTGCTCGACCTTGCCCGACGCGTTGTCGAATCGGCTGGCGGGCTCGCGGGATTGCTGCGCGCCGATGTTGCCTCCCTGATGGCGACGAAGGGCCTTGGGCCGGCCAAGGCGACCCAACTGGCGGCCGCCATCGAACTCGGACGGCGCGTCCAGGGCCTCGACCCCGAATCGCGGCCGCGGCTGATGAGCGCCGATGCGGTCTATTACCTCATGCGCGGGCGCCTCGCCGGGAAGACGAAGGAGACGCTTTTCGTGCTCTCGCTCGACACGAAAGGCCGCCTGCTTTCGACCTCCGTGGCAGCCGAAGGCACGCTCGCCGAGGTCCACTGGCGGGCGGCGGACGTCTTCCGCGACCCCGTCATCAGCCAGGCGACGAGCATCGTCCTCGTCCACAACCACCCCTCCGGCGACCCCGCGCCGAGCCCGCAGGACGTCAGCAGCACGCGCAAACTGCGGAAAGTCGCCGAGGAACTGGACATCGAGCTCCGCGACCATGTGATCATCGGCCAGAACCGCTTTTCCAGCCTCGGCGCGATGGGATTGTTAGGAGGTGGCAGCTAGCCGCGCGCTGCCCGAAGCTACGGGGATGATTACCGTGCTTGCCGGCGGCGTTGGCGCCTCCCGATTTCTCCAGGGCGTTATCCAGGCGGTCGATCCCGCCGAGGTCACCGTCATCTCCAACACCGGCGACGATGTCGAGATGTTCGGGCTCCACGTCTCCCCGGACGTCGATATCGTCATCTATGCGATGGCCGGGGCGGTCAACCCGGAGACTGGCTGGGGCCTCGCCGGCGATTCGCTGAACGTGGTCGAAGCGCTCGGCCGGTTTGGCTATGGCCGCTGGTTCAACCTCGGCGATAAGGACCTCGCGACCTGCATCCACCGCACTCGCCTGCTGCGCGAAGGCGTGCCGATGCACGCGATCGTCGCCGAAATCGCGAGTGCCTACGGCCTCGGTTGCCGCGTCCTGCCGATGTCCGACGACCCGGTGCGCACGAAAATTTTCGGTCCTGACGGAGAAATTCCCTTCCAGGACTACATGGTTCGCCTGCGCACTGAGGTCGAAGTGCAATCGATTGCGTTCGACGGCATCGAAGTCGCCAGGCCTGCGCCCGGCGTGCTGGAGGCGATTCGCGATTCGGAAGCGGTGATCCTCGCGCCCTCGAACCCGTTCGTGAGCGTCGAACCAATCCTCGCGGTGCCCGGCATCCGCGACACCCTCCGGGAGACCCGGGCCGTGCGTGCCGCCGTCAGCCCGATTATCGCGGGCCAGGTGGTCAAAGGGCCGGCCGCGAAGATGCTCCTCAGCCTCGGGCACGAGGTTTCGGCGGTCGCCGTGGCGAAAATCTACGCCGGGCTGATCGACGTGATGGTGATCGATGCGCAGGATGCGGCGCTCGCGCCCCAGGTGGAGGCGCTGGGCATGGCCTGCGTGGTCACGGACACGATGATGACTAGCCTCGAACGGAAGGCCGAACTGGCCGCCGAAGTCATCGCCGCCTGCCGCGCGTTCGGCCCGCGCTCATGAGCGGCACACCCGTCCTCGTCCCGGTGAACCTGCTCGAACGGGCGAAGGGGCGGCTCTCGACGCTCCTCACCCCGGCGCAGCGCCGCCAGCTCGCGACCATTACCTTGCGCACGGTGGTCGAAGCGGCGACCGGCGCGGGCGGGCGCGTCGTCATCCTCACCGCCGACCCGGCTGTCGCCGCGCTCAAGCTCAACGCCGAGATCGTGGACGAATCCCCGGAGGCGCAGGGCCTGAACGGGCAACTTTCGCGCTGGGTCGCCGACAATGCGAGCCTCCCGGAGCTGCTCATCCTCCACGCAGACCTCCCGCTCGCGAGCAAGGCGGCGATCGAGGGGCTCTTGCGCGTGGTGATGCCGTCGCCCGGCGCAGTTGCGGTGAAGAGCCCCGATGGCGGCACAAACGCCATGCTCCTCCGCCCCCCGGCGGGATTCCCGCTGTCCTACGGACCGGGGAGCTTCGGACTGCACCGCCACGGCGCGATAGCCGCGCGATTCGCCTTCCGCGAGCACCTCTCGCCCGCGCTGCGCATCGATCTCGACACCCCGGGCGATGTGGACACGCTGCTGAGCACCTCCTCCGGCCGGGCCAGCGCCGCCGGCCGCTACCTCATGGACGTGGCGAACGAAGCGAACGCAAGGCGCCGGTAGGGAGTTCGGTCAGCGGACAGAAACGATCTTGCCTGCGTCCATCCGCCACTCGCCGCTTTCCTGGACGAGGGTCCAGCTCTCCGTGAAGGTACGAACCACGAGTTGGCCATTAATGCTGTCCGCGGCGAGATACGTTACCTGGACGACCCGGGGTTGCTGACTGCTCTCGAAAGCTCCGTTGGATAGCTGGACTCCGACCGTCGTCCGGTAGCCGTCCTTCCACGATCCAAATGGTTGCGACGCCTGTTACCGGCTGCTGAGCAGCCCGTAGGCAGCGTTGTACTCTTGCTGGTCGATGAGCGAGAGGAACTGCTCCACGGTCTCAACCGGCGTGCGAACTCTTGGCGAGGACGGTGCCGCCGCTAGTGTAGCCACCGCGGACCGCGCCTCTCGTTCGCTAACGGCGAATCCAAGTCCTTCAGCGACAGAAATACCCCAGGTGACGACGCCGACGACCTTTCCGCATTCGTCCAGAAGTGGTCCGCCGCTATTTCCAAAATTGAGTGCCGTGTCGGTCTGAATGTATTCAATTCCATCCACGGTGACGGTGCGTGAAACCGAGCCACGCGCGACCGACGCTTCTCCAGCCAGGCCGAGTGGAAAGCCGATGGCGATAACGGTCTGCGATCCACGGAGCAGAGACGAGTCGCCCCATTCGAGCCCGAGCGAATTCGGAACATGCGCCGGCACGAGCAGCGCGAGGTCATGGGTCTCATCTACCGAGAAGACTGAGGCCGTGGTCCGTGTGCCGTCGCCAAACTGCACACTTAGCGATTGCGAATAGCCCACCATATGCGCGTTCGTGACGATCGTCCCGTTCTTCAGCAGGAATCCCGAGCCTGTGCCTTCGTTCGACTCGAGCCGGACAACTGACCGCTTCGCATCGGTAATCTCATCCAATCCGCACGCGCGGACTGTCGCCGACGGCGACGGGACCAAGATGGCCGTTTCAGTGGCCTGCGGCGTCGATGTCAGCTGTTCGAGTGCGGTCACCGTACGCTTCAACTGTTCTACCTGGTCGTCCTGGCCGGCACTGGAGCCCCCGCAACCGGTGAACGAGAGGAGTAGGATGATCAGGCCCGAGTTGAGTAACCATTTCCTGCCGTGTCTTCCGTGCCGCTCGACTGTCATATCGGCAGTCTAGCGGACTTTACCGACATTCCCGTGCGCTATGGCACCAGACCATGTCCAGTGACGGGCAATGCCGGCGCCCGCCTTAGTAACTGGCGGTAACGGGGACCGCGTGTGAACCATCTCGGACCGGGATGACCTTCGCTCGCTCGTGGTCGCGGCAGCGGCGCCGTATCAACGTTTTGCGGGCCGGCAGGCGGGAGATTTGGTGACATGCCACCCACCCGCTTGTTGCCACGCGCGGTTCCTCCGCGGGTGCCTTATCTCGCGCCGTGGGCCTGCGGGCGGGAGATAAGGTGGCGAGTCACAACACCACCGTGCTTGCGCGCGGTGCTCTGACCGTTCGGTGACAGGTCACGCGCCGTGGGCCTGCGGGCGGGAGATTCGGTGGCGAGTCGCCCGCCACCTTGCTTGCGCGCGGTGCTCTGAAGATGGTAGGCCAGCGGCAACTCAGTCCCGGGCGGTCAGAGGAGTGATGGCGCGGTATTGCAGCGGCCCGGCGAGGGCCAGGTCCTGGCGCTCGCCGCCCTGGTGGAAGGTGGGGTTCTGGGTCGCGAAGCGGCGCATGGCGGGGAAGTAGAAGGTCACTTCGTCGCCTTCAGTGCCGCAGCCGGGGCGCTGATCGACGCGTGTGCCATCGGCAAGGATATCGATCTTGTAGACGGTCTTGCCGACGTCGGTATCGGGCACATTCTCGCCGGCGGTCGCGATGAGCGTTTCGCCCTGGCCACAGAGGACGCCGTTGACGAACGCTTGCACGGGCTGGATGGCCGGCGACACATTCGCGCCGTCCGCCTGCACGATGCCGTAGGGCCAGTAGAAATCCGGTGGGCCGGGCGCCTGGGCCGAAGCCGGGCCGGCCACCGTAGTCGCAAGAAGGAGCGTCCCTCCGAGGGCAGCAAGCGTTACCCTGCTGGTCACGAAATCACTCATCCGCCGGGTGGTACGTGTCATATGCGGGTCGGTCCCCTTCATGCGCTGGTGTGCCTAGCTTACACCGTCGCTGGCGACCATCGGGATGCGCCCACGAACGGGCAGCGGGTTGCCGAGGGTGATGGACTGCTGCTTCGGGCCAATTGCCCACGGGATAGTCGTGGTCGCAAAGCGGCTGGCGCTCGAAGGCGTAGGTCCGAAGAAGAGCCTGACCGAGGTGCCGGGCGCCCCGCAACCCTCAAGAGCGCTGCTGGGGCGAACGCGAACGACATACTTGAGGCCGCCCTCGTTGATCACTTCGCCGCTGCCGCAGTTGGTGGTGTTCGCGCCATTAATGACGAGCGCGGTGATCTTTTGACCGGCGACAGAGCCAGCCGGCGCGTCACCATAGATAACCATGCCGATGGTCGGAGGAGCGCTTTGGGCCGAGGCGTCCTGTGCGGGCAAGAGTGCGATTGCCGGGAGCGCTGCCATGGCGAGAAGTCCGGCGACAGTAGGTACAAGCGAAAATCGAAGCATAAACTACTCACGAACGGGGTTTCCGTGCTTCTGCAGGTTAGGCTCGCGCTTATGTGCAGGCAAGGTAACAATCCGGTCGCGGCACCCCACCCGGGGACTTCTTACTCACAGTTTACAGGCGAACGGAAAGGCCCGGTTCATGGCAGGAATATCCACTCTGCGGAGCATCTTGCGGCCGGCTTTGCGGCCAGTGCGGTCGCGCGCGGCCGGCATCGGCACGATTCGCCGCAAGACCATCTACCTGCGATATGGCAGTGACGGCATCGCGCGCGAATTGCGTACGACCGTGTACGACCATGCCGCGATTCTCCGCGAGTTCGGCGCGAAGGTCGGCGAGCGGGTCATGTTTCCCGGTCCGATTACGGTCGTGAACGCCGCTGGCGACTTTTCGAACCTGGTCATCGGCAACGACTGCCACATCGGAGCGGAGACGCTCTTCGACCTCGCCGACCGCATTACGATCGAGGATTTCGCGACGCTTTCGATGCGAATCAGCCTCATCACGCACATCGACGTCGGGCCCGGGCCGCTTTCGGTGCGAAGGCCACGCAAGACCGGCCCGGTGCGCATCGGCCGCGGCGCCTACCTGGGGGCAGGTGCGACCGTCCTTCACGGGGTCAGCATCGGCGCCGAGGCCACCGCTGGGGCCCACGCGCTGGTCGATCGCGACATCCCCGAAGGCGGCACCGTCGTCAGCCCGCGCGCGATGCCGCTGCCGTAATCGTGCGGGCACGACTCCCGAAGAACCGCGACCGGCAGAGAGCGGGTTGGTGACTCGCGAACTGGTTGCCCGCGCAGGCCGGGCTACTCCCGCGAGCCCTGCTGCCTCGGCCAGAGAATCGCCTCCGCGCGAATCGTCGTCCCGCTCCCAGGGGTAGAGCTGATGGAGAGCGTGCCGCCCAGCTTCTCGATCCGTTCGCGCATCGACTTCAGCCCGAGGTGCCCCGGGAACTCGCCGCCGGGGTCGAAGCCGAGCCCGTTATCCGCGACGGCGACACTCATCTGGGAACCTTCGTACGTGAGCGTGATCTGCACTTCGCTCGCGCGGGCGTGCTTCACCGTGTTGTGCAGGGCCTCCTGGGCGATCCGGAAGAACGCCTCTTTGACGGCCAGGTTCGCATCCGGCTCGGCGCAATAGTCGGTGAGCACGGCGATTCCGTAGCGCGCGCGAGTGGCCGCGACCTGCTTCTCGATGGCGGCGACGAGGCCTTCCGTCTGCAGCGATTCCGGGCGCAACTCGAAGATCAGCGCGCGCATCTCGGCCAGGCCTGCCTCCGCGAGCGAGAGCACGTAGTCCATAGGCTCGACCGCTCGCGCGGCGTCGCGGTCGAGCAGTGTGCGCGCCGTTTTCGCGCCGAGGGCGATGCCATAGAGCGCCTGCGAGACCGAATCGTGCAGTTCACGGGCGAGCCGTTGCCGCTCTTCGAGCGAGGCGACCTGCTGGGAGCGCTGGTAGAGCTCGGCGTTCGCGATGGCGACAGCGGCACGGTCCGTGAGCGCCTGGAGGACACGCAGTTCTTCGTCGCTGAACTCGTGCTCGCGCGTGTAGGCGAGGCCGAACGTCCCGACAAGCCGGTCGCCGGCCCGGATTGGCAGGCGAATCCCGGAGATGATGCCCTCGGCGGCGAGCAGCGGCCCGAGGGCGGTTTTGTCCTCGTGCGTGGGCCCGAAGATGAAGGTCTGGCTAATCGCCTGGAGCGGGAACGGCCCGAGGGCGTGGGGCAGGGCTGCCATCGTAAACCCGGAGATGCCGTGGGCCGCGCGCGCTTCGAGCCGCCCCAGGTCAGGGTTCCAGACGAGCACGACCCCCTTGTCGGCGCCCAGGAACTCGAGCGAGACGCGGGTAAGTGCTTCGAGGACGGTATCGAGGTCGA
>JBBSKE010000039.1:0-14709 GCA_038256595.1 Tepidiformales bacterium
GCGGGTTCACGCTGATCGAGACGACCGCCGCAACGAGGATGACGTTGTAGGTGCTCTCCTGCAGGAGGCCGGTGTTGAGGCCTTCCTGGGCGATGATGAACGAGAATTCGCCGACCTGCGCCAGCCCCGCGCCGGTGATTAATGCGGTCCGCGCCGGGTAGGGGAAGGCGAGTGCGATGAGCACCGTGAGCAGACCCTTGCCCACGACCACCGCAAGGATGACCGCGATCACGAACCCGAGGTGGTCGATCACGATGTTCGGGTCGAGCAACATGCCGACGGCGACGAAGAAGAGCACCGCGAACGCTTCGCGCAGCGGGAGGACGTCGGCAGCGGCCTGGTGGCTCGTCTCTTTTTCGCTGACGACGATGCCGCCGACGAACGCGCCGAGCGCGACAGAAAGACCAACGAGTGCGGCGCCCGCAGCAACACCGAGTGCCGTGGCAACGACCGCGAGGATGAACAGTTCGCGCGAACCAAGCCGGGCGACGAGGGCCAGCATGCCCGGCACGAAGCGGATGCCGATGAAGAACATCACGGCGAGAAAGATGGTCGCGGTGACGATGTCGAGGGTCGCCTCGCGGGCGAACGTCTCGACGCTGCCCGATGCCATCGCGGGCAGGAGCGCGAGAAACGCGACCGTCGCGAGATCCTGGACGATGAGCCAGCCGACGGCGACGCGGCCGTGAACCGAGGAGAGCATGCCGCGCTCTTCCAACGTGCGAACGACGACGACGGTGCTCGAAATCGAAAGAGCGAGGCCGAGGACCACGCTTTCCCGCCAGTCGAGCCCGAAAGACAGGCCCAGGGCCATGACGCCGAAGGTGACCAAACCCATCTGTAAGATGGCGCCGGGGACCACGATTTTTCGGACGGAGATGAGGTCGGTGAGATTGAAATGCAGACCCACGCCGAACATCAGGAAGATGATGCCGATGTCCGACAGCTCGCGAAGCGTCTCGAGGTCGGCTTCGTATCCGGGCGTGAAGGGACCAATGATGATGCCGGCGGCGAGATAGCCAACGATCGGCGAGAGCCGCACGAGGCGGGCAGCGAGACCCCCGATGAACCCTAGCCCGAGCGCCACAGCAATCTGTTCGAGCAGGTGGAAGTCTTCCATCTGCCGTTACTGTATGGGAAAGCGTGCTTTACGGCAGCAGCAGGACACGAAGACCACGTTTCGCAGCTAAACCGTTATGCTGCGGCTGGTGAACCGGGCTGGTCGGCGTCCGCCGGCGGGTCGCTTTCGGCCGTGGAGTTCCGGCTGTTCCAGCGCACCTGGTAGAGCGCGGTAACGAGCATCCAGGAGAATGCGACCACCACGCCGCCCATGACCATGTCGAAGAAGTAGTGGTTGCCCGTCACCGTGACTGCCCACCACATGACCACGGACATCGTGACCGCTCCCGCCTTAACCCAGCGATTGTTCGTGTTCGCCCAGATAGCGGCGGAGGAAAGAGCGATCCAGCCGAAGTGGAAGCTGGGCACGGCCGCGTAGTCGTTCACGAACCAGGACGGCTGGAAGTAGCTCACATTGCTGGAGACGTTATGGACCGTGTCGACGAAGCCGAAATCGTATCCGTGGATCTCCATGAGGCGAGGCGGCGCGGCGGGCAGCACGTAGTAGGCGGCGATGCCGATGACCGCCGAGACGAGCAGCACGTTCCGCATGAAGCGGAAGCGCGACGGGTCCTTAATCACAAGCCAGACGGCGATCGCCGCCATCACGGGATAATGGCCCCAGGCATAGATAAAGTTCGCGACTTTCATCAGCCAATCGTGCGGAAGGAAGAATTCCTGCCAGCGTACTTCGTTGAAAATCCCGATCTGCTGCTCGAAGTGGACAATCGCGAGGGAGCGGGCGACGGCCGAATCGACGTCGTCGGGGCGCTGTCCGCGGATGAGGAAATAGATAGCCATGAGGGCGACAGTCAGGCCAAGTTCGAAGCCAACCACTCGCCAGCGGCGTCCATCGCGATACCACTCGACGGAGTCAACCGGGCGTGGCGTGGACCGATGTGTCTGTGGACTCAACATGAGAATGACGCGCCTCTCGGGCTGGCGGCCGGAGAAAGAGAACCCTGACCATTTAATGAATCGCTAACACACCCCACCGTATCGGCGCGGAATTGGCTCGTCAAGCACTTCGTATGTTTTTCACGAGCACCTTGCGCCGAACGCTGTACAATTCCGACCCGTCTGGCAGGCGCTTCCGAGCCGCCTGCAGTGCTCGAAAATCAACTCGTGAGGGGTTCTGACGCATGACTGTACAGCCGACCACTGTCTCCGTACGCGGTGGCGAATGGAATGTCCCGGTCTATCGCAAGGGAAGCGGCGAGCCGCTGCTCTGGTTCCATGGCGCCGGCGGAATGAACCGCGGCTTCGGCCCCGACCTCGACGCGCTCGCTGAGCACTACGACGTCATCGTGCCGGTCCACCCCGGCTGGGACGACACCGAGGGCCTCGACAAGATCGACGACATCCATGACCTCGTCCTCTATTACCAGGACTTCGTCGAAGCGATGGGCCTGACCTCGTTCAACCTCGGTGGCCATTCGGTCGGGGCGATGTTTGCGGCCGAATTTGCCGCCGCCCGCCCGGACCTCGTGAAGAAGCTGGTGCTCGTCTCCCCGGTTGGCCTCTGGATTCCCGAGACCCCGGTGACTGACCTCTTCATCCTGCTCCCCCACGAACTGCCGACCTACCTCGTCGGCGATATGAACAACCCGGCACTCGCGAGCATGTTTACGCCGCCGGCCAACGAAGACGAAATGGCGAACTCGATCTACTTCCGCCTGACGAACTTCTCGGCCACGGGCAAGTTCATCTGGCCGATCCCGGACAAGGGCCTGAAGAAGCGCATCCACCGGATCAAGGCACCGACCCTGATCCTCTGGGGCGACGCCGACAAGCTCACCCCGCCCGCCTATGGGCCGCTCTTCCAGTCGAAGATCGCGAACTCGACCCTCGTCGTCATCCCGACCGTCGGCCATATGCTGCCGATCGAGAACACGCCCGAGTTCGAGAAGGAAGTCACGGCCTTCCTGGGTTAGCCCGCGCAGCAATCGAACACAACGAAGGCCGGGAGTTGCTCCCGGCCTTCTGCGCGTCCGCCGGGTGGGCGTTCCTCCAAGAAACGCAGTCGCGCAGAATAGCGGCCATGACCAACCAACCAACTTCCGAACAGAACATGGAGCCGTCGTTCTGGAACGGCCGCTCGAAGGACCGCCTTCCCGGCACCATCGGGGTCGAGGTGACCAGCGTCGAAATCGGCCGCATGACCGGCCGCATCGCCATCGAGCCGAGGCACTGGGCGCCGAATGGATTCCTCCACGCCGCCACCGTCGTCGCCCTCGCCGATACCATTTGTGGCTACGGCTGCGTGGTCGCCCTGCCGGAGGGCGCCAGCGGCTTCACAACGGTCGAACTCAAATCGAACCACCTCGGCACCGTGCGCGAGGGAGCGATCAGCGCCGTCGCGACGCTTGTTCACGGCGGGCGAACCACCCAGGTCTGGGACGCGATCGTCTCGGACGAAGCAACCGGCAAGGCGATTGCGATGTTCCGCTGCACGCAGATGGTGCTCTACCCGAGGGCCTGACGCGGCGTTTGCGGGGACAAACAAGCGATTCCTGGAGGACCGTCCCTTCGCTTCCTTGCGGGTCATTCGATCGCCCAGAATGCACGCATGAGTAATCTCCCGTCGTTCCCGGACCGGACCTCAACGTCACACTGGCAGGCCGCCCCACAGGATGGATTCCCCGGGTCGCTCGGCATCGAACTCGGCTCGATCGAACCGGGCCGGGTGACCGGACGCATGCCGGTGCTCGGTCGGCATCTCTCCGCGAACGGATTTCTGCATGCGGGGGCGGTAGTGACACTCGCCGACACGGTCAGCGGCGCCGGATGCCTGGCGTCCTTGCCGGAGGGTGCGAGCGGTTTCACGACCATCGAGCTCAAGTCGAACCACCTCGGCACCGTGCGCGAGGGGGCGATCAGCGCTGTTGCGACGCTCGTCCATGGTGGGCGAACCACCCAGGTCTGGGACGCGATCGTCTCGGACGAAGCGACCGGCAAGGCGATTGCGATGTTCCGCTGCACGCAGATGGTGCTCTACCCGAGGGCCTGACACGGTCGCGTAGCGAAAATCGGGCCGCAACAGTTGCGTCCGGGGCCGGTTACTCGCAACATCCGCACATCCCACGCCCCGGACGCGCCCAACATGCCGACACGTAACTGGCGACCTGTTTTCGACGAAGCCCTCGAGCTGCTCGTTCGCTACCTCCAGATCGACACTTCGAACCCGCCCGGGAATGAGAAACCAGCTGCTCGCTGGCTCGGTTCGATCATCGAGCGGGAGGGCATCGCCTGCGAGTACATCGAAACCGCACCGAACCGCGAGGCGCTCGTTGCCCGGCTGCCCGGCGACGGCTCGAAGCGGCCGCTGATGCTCTGCAACCACACCGACGTTGTCCCGGTCGAAGCGCAGTACTGGACGGTGCCGGCCTTCGAAGGCGTCGTGGAGGAGGGCCGCATCTACGGTCGCGGCGCGGTCGATATGAAGGGCTGCGGGATCATGCAGCTGATGGCGTTCCTCCTGCTGGCGCGTGAAAAGGCGCCGCTGAAGCGCGATATCGTCTTCTGCGCGGTGCCGGACGAAGAGGCTGGTTCGATCTGGGGCATGGAGTGGCTCTGCCGGAACCGCCCGGACGTGGTCGACGTCGAATTCGAGCTGAGCGAAGGCGGCGCTGGTGCGACGCGCTTCGCCGGCAAGGAAACGAAGCTCTTCAGCGTCGCGACGAACGAGAAAGACGTCTGCTGGATGCGGCTCACGGCGGTCGGCACGCCGGGCCACGGCAGCCGCCCCCACGAGGACAACTCGGCGGTCCACCTCCTGCGGGCGCTCCTGAAGCTGCAGGATTGGGACCGCGGCATCACCTACACGCCCGAGAGCTCGGCCTATCTCGCCCGGCTCGCCGACGCGGGGCTCATGCCGCCGGTCGAAAATCGCGAGGAGATCGAGGCCCAGATTCGGCGCTCGCCGCAGCTTTACGCGCAGTTCCTGAACACGCTGAACGTGACGATGCTGCAGAGCGGGATCAAGGCGAACGTCATCCCCGCGAAGAGCGAGGCGGTCATCGATTGCCGCCTGCTGCCCGGAATGACGCGCGACGCCTGGCGCGAAATCCTGGTCGAACGGATCGATGACCCCCGCGTCCACGTGGAGTTCTACCTGCCGAACCAGGGCCAGCCGCAGGCGGTCGATTGGGACACGGAACTCTACCGGACGATCGAATCGGTAATTAAGGGTTCGATGGAAGACGCCATTGTCACCCCTGCGATGACGATCGGGGGCACGGATAACCGCTTCCTGCGCGAACTCGGCATCCCCGCCTACGGGTTCATTCCCTGCCTTCTGAGCGCGGAGGAAGCGGCCGGGTTCCATGGGAACAACGAGTTTCTCGCGGTGGATAACCTGAACATGGGCGTGGAACTTATGTACGAGATTGTCCGCCGGATGTGCGAGTAGGATTGGGCAGTGGGCTCGGTCGCGAGTGGTGGGCTTGCGGGCCGGGGATGTTTTGGCAGGTCGCGACGACCCCGCCTTGCCAGTTGGGGTTCTGATGTCTGGTGACGAGTGGTGGGCCTGCGGCGGAGGATCCTGGTGGCGAACCAACGGACCCCTCTCGTGCGGTCGGGGCTCTCCTCGAGTGTGCGTCAACGTGGCGGGATCGGTGGCCGGCTGAGGGATGGGTGCCAGGTCACGCTGGCACGCACTCGCTCGGGCGCGAGCGCTTCTGTTATGACGACTAGGCGTGGACCATGTCCTTGAGTTTGACGGTCGGGTGGAGCGTATCGCGGTCGACTTCCCCGGGGACGGCGACGCCGCGCAGGAACTGGGTCACGACCTGCTCAATGAACTCGGCGTCGATCTTCTCCCGGCTGACGATGCGGCGGTAGAAAATTGGGCCGACGAGCATGCTCACGGACGCTTCGACATCCACAGTCGGAAGGATTTCGCCGCGTTCGATGGCGCCCTGCAGGGCCACGCGGGTCGGCTCCATACGCACGCGCAGGAAGTCGTGGACGAGGAGCATGAGTTCAGGGTCACGGTCCGCAGCATCGAAGAGGCCGGACATTGCCGGCGCCCATCGCGATGTCGTGATGCCCCGGGCGATGCCGTTCAGCAGGGAGAGCAGCTGCTCGCGGATTGGCCCCTTGGGGGTGGTCCGGCGGCGCGTCTGGAAGAGGCTCTCGAAGGCATCAAGGATGAGGCGCGAGCGCGATGGCCAGTGACGGTAGATAGTCGTCTTGGCGACGCCAGAGCGCTCGGCGACGCCTTCGATGGTGAGCGCGGAGGGACCGCCTTCGACGAGCATGGCGCCTGCGGCCTCCAGGATGGCGGCGCGAGAGCGAATGGCCCTCGGGTCGGAGCTGGCGGCGGGAGCCGGCGATTCGGAAGCACTCATCGAAGGGTCCTCTTCTGGGCACGAGACGCCCACATTGCAGCATACGCATTCCCGGATCGTTTCGCTCCGGTCGGGTCCCAGAGAGTATCCAACAGAAGGCACTACAGTGCCATCGATATTCGGAACCGAACGCGTGAAGTTCATATTCCGCTATCCATAGGATTTCTCAGCGTGCTGGCTGCGACTCACGACGTCTCCGCCCGGCGATGGCTCCGGGCGACCCGTTTCGATGCATTTCCCAGGTTCGAGTTGCTATTCGTCGCGGGCGATGTGGCGGCTGGCGAACTTCCAGCGGCCGTCTTCGCGCACGAGAACATCGGTGTAGATGCCCGTCAGGCTAATGCGCGGCGGGGTGGCGTCCTTACCCACGTGGAGGATTTCGAGGTAGCACGTCCCGTTCGCGCTGGTTGCGGTGGCACCGGTCCCTGTGGATTCGAGGAGCAGATTGTTGATCCAGTAGCGAGCAGCCACAGCCGTCGAGAAGGCGGCGCCGTATGCGGCCAGCGATTGGCGGCCGGTGACGCGCTCGCGGCGGTTCGAAAAGGTCGCCGTGTCCGTGAAGCAGGCGGCCCAGGCAGCGCCATCGGCCAATCGGATGGCATCGTTGTACTCGGCATAGAGGCGTTCGATGGCGAGAACGTCGGCGGGAGCGAGTGGCGGCACGGGAAACCCTCCGGTTGCGGCGCAGATCCTGCGGCCATCACCGTGCGCGTGTCCAGCGTTCGATACTGAAGGGCGGCGGGGCTAGAATCGCGGCAGGGAAGTTGTTCCCTGGAGGAATCACCAATGATCTGCATCGTGGCAACGCTCAAGGCGAACCCGGGCAAAGAGGAAGAACTCAAGGCCGTCCTCACGGAGATGATCGGCAACGTCAAGGAGAAGGAGGCGGGCAAGGCGCTCATCTACTCGCTCCACACTACCGATTCGGACCCGACGGCCTTCGTCTTCTACGAGATGTACGCCGACGCCGAGGCTGCCGACGCCCACGGCAAGACCGAGCACATGGCGAACATGGGCGGCAAGCTTCGCGGCCTGCTCGCCGGCCGCCCGGAGATTACCCGGCTCACGCGCATCGCCAGCGTCGACTAGTTTCGACTCAATTCGGACCAGGAAGGCGGCCAGGCGTTGACTGGCCGCCTTCTTGCTACTTACGCTTTGTATGTGGCTGCATATAGCGAACTGCTCAAAGACCATTTTTCGAACCCGCGGAATGCTGGGACCATGGAGAGCCCTGACGGCGAGGGCTTCATGCACAACCCCGTCTGCGGCGACCGCATGCGCGTCTGGATTCGCGTGGACGACGGCAAGGTCGCCGAAGTGCGCTGGCAGACCAAAGGTTGCCCTGCTGCCATCGCCACGAGTTCGGTGACGAGCGAGATGGTGCGCGGCTGGACACTGGACCGCGTGCGCGAATTGACCCGCGACGAGATCAGCGAGGCCGTCGGCGGACTGCCGAAGGACAAGATGCACTGCTCGGTGCTCGCCGGCGATGCATTGCGGCTGGCAATCTCGGATTATCTCTCGAAGGAATAGGCGGGCGGCGTCTATTCCGATTGCTTGCGGGGTCAATTCGCCGTTAAGGCCGTGTGTCGTATGATCGCGAACCGTAAGGGGCGATTTCGTCCCACCCTCTAGCCAGCGGAGAGTTCATGCTGACCTACGACCCATTCCTGATTACATCTCTCGCCTTCGGTATCATCGCGCTGTGTATTTTCCTGGCGTCGAACCTGATTTTCCTGATCCCGGTGATGGCAACCCGCGGAACGGCCCAGTTCTTCTGGTTCGTTGGGATGGGCGGGCTAATCACGCTCGAACTCGCCATCCTCGTGACGCTTGGCATCCTCGTGCGCAACGGCACCATCTGGTAGCCCGGCTTGCCGGGAACGATGCAGACCACCGAAAGGCGCCCCGTGGCGCCTTTTTGGCTTCTCGCCCGGGACCGATCTTCGATTGATTCGCCCATTTGACTTCGAGAAGAGGCGGTAAGGCTCACTCGAATTCGTGAGGGACGGCGGGGAGTCGCAGGGAGTACCGTGAAAGACGTGGTGCAACAATCGGCTCATCCTGCTCAACTCGTGACCCGGCGAGGCACGTCCCCGGCGCGAATCCTGCGCTGGGGTTCGTTGCTGACTGTGGTCGCAGGCGTCCTGACCTGGATGTCGCTCGTGCTGCTGGCGCACATCTGGCCGGCGCTCTTCCCCGGCCAATCGATCAAGCTTTCCGCGCCATCGGCCTTCTCCTCGCGCATCTCCCTCCCAGAGGTCCCGGTGCCAAACGTGATCACCGACGCGATCAAGATAGAAACGCCACCGGAGACTGTGTTCAACCGGCCGCTCATCATTCTTGTCGTGGGCACGGATACGAGTGTGGATGTGGCGACCCTTCGCACCGACACCATCCTCCTCGCGCGCGTCGACCCGGTGACGAAGTCCGTGAATCTGCTGAGCATCCCGCGTGACCTGATGATCGACATCACCGCCCCGGACGGCTCGGTCTACCAGGACCGGATTAACGCCTCCTTCGGCCAGGGAGCGGCCAGGGACGAGACTATCAAGTCCGGGATGGAGCAACTCTCCGCGGATATCGAACGCAACTTCGGGATCGCAACGGACTACTGGGTGCAGGTAGACTTTCGCGGCGCCGAGCGGCTTTTTGATGTGCTCGGCGGCGTCGATGTAGTGATCCCCGAAGAGCTCTCCCAGTACGACTGGTGGTATAGCGACAACGACCGGCCGGCCCGCTACCTCGATTTCCCGCCCGGCGAGCAGCATCTTTCTGGCTACGAAGCGGTCGCTTTCAGCCGCCTTCGCGAATTCGACAACGACTTCAAGCGCATCGAGAGGCAGCAGATCGTGATGGAAGCGGCGATGGCGCAGGCCTTCAACAAGGGCCTCCTGAACAACGTCCCATCACTCTGGGGCGCCTATCACGATGCCGTGGTCACGAATGTCGAAACGGCGCGCATCCCCGGTTTCGGCCTGCTCGCGCGCGACACGCGCGGGCGAATCGAGACGTACTCGCTCGCGGACAACGTGGGCGACAAACAGACGATGTTCGATGTCACGCTGCGCAGCGGCGCCGAAGTCCTGCGGGGAGACCCGGAGAATATGAAGTACTGGATGGACATCGCGTTGCGAGGCCTGCCACCGGTCACGCCGACGCCCGTCGCCTCGCCGGCGCCAAACGTCGGCGCCTCTGGAAGCGGCACCTCGGCATTACCGTAGGCTGGGTCGAACAGTGGCGAATCGCCATTCGCACTCGCTACAACAGGCGGCGAATCGGCTTGCGGCCCGGGCGCGGGTCGTAGTTACTCTTGAACATCTCGAGCTTGTCGCGCTCGATCAGATACTTGCCCGCGAAGATCGTCGCCGGGATTTTCTTCTGCTTGATGAGGCGGCGGAGACTCTGTGGATGGATGGCGAGTTCGCGCGCGGCCTCGACGAGGTCCAGGTAGTTATCGAACACAGCGTTGACCGACACGATGGACGACTCCCCGCGATTGCCGGCCGCTCAGGGGCGGATCCGGGAATCTATTCAATTGCTTAGACAATAAAGGGACTTTATCAAACGGCTGTCTTTATTGTCGACCCTCTACCCGGGGGTAGTAGATAACGAGTGAACGTAACGAGCGAAAAAATTCACGTTCCGGGCGTTTCAGGCGCCCGGGATCGGCCGCCCAAGAATCACCGTACGCTTTCCGGACAGGGTCGTACAGAGCAGCGAGATGCGCTCGCCCTCGAGCCTTCCCAGCAGTTTCTCAAGGTCGCCCGGGTCGATGGGGAAGGCACGGCGACGAACTTCGCCGACTCGCCAGCCACCCGCCCGGAGCCGCTTGCGCAGCCGTTCGAGCGAAAATGGCAGGACATCGAGGACCTGGAACGCCTCGGCCATGGGATGGGCGACGGCGTGGTCCGAGGTGAGGTAGGCGACCTGCCAATCGACCATCCCGGCACCGAGTTCGTGCCCAAGATGACGCACCAGGTGGGCCCGCGTGACGCAGGATTGCGGATCGTAGACAACCGTGCCGATCGGGAACGCTTCGCGCGCACACTCGCCTCCTGTGGAGTCGAGGATGGCATTCGCGGGCAGCATCACCGCCCGGCGGAGGCCCGCGACCGTTCCTTCGCCGAACCAGAGGGCCGTCTCGCGCAGGGTGCGGCCGGCCTGGACGGCTTCGAACTCGGCCTCCTCGGGGACGTTCTCGCGGTCGAGACCCGGCGGCCCCTTGACCACGCCGAGCACCGCCGACGCGGCGATTTCGAGGGCCACATCGAAGGGCGGCGAAAATCGCTCGGGGTGGAAGGTGCGGCCGCCAGCGCCTTCCCGGCGGGAGGGGTCGATGAGCACGGCGGACTGCGCGGTGTCGAACGGGGACCTCGTCGCGTCGCCGATGACGATGCGAGCGCCTGGAACGTTATGTACGGCGAGGAGCGCCGTCGCCAGGTCGCGTTCGAGCCCGGTTGTCTCCGGCACGACGTCCGCAATCGCCCCGAGGTCGCCGCCGAGACCGCAAGTGAAGTCCACCACCGGCACGCCGGCAGCAGCCAGGCGGGCGGCGCGGCGCTGCGCGACCAGCGGGTGGGTCATCATCTCCGAGCCGTCGTGGGTCAGGAGAAAATGCGCGCGACCGGGTCCGAGGCGTCCGCCAGCCTTTGCTCGCAGCGTGAGTTGCTCGGCCAGGGCGCTGGCCTCGGCGGGCGCGATCGATTTTCGCAGCAACGTCGAGAGCGCAACCGGCGCGAGATTCGCCGCATCCGCGGGCAGACTCGCGAGCGCGGCACGGCCAGCATCGGAGACGAGGTAGCGGGCGCGGGCGAGTTCCATCGTCACAGTGTCACGCGCATTCGCGGTCCGGTCGCCGCGTGCCCCTTCGCGCGGTCGCCGGGGTGCGTGCGCGGCTGCTATGCTCGGCGGGTGACCGGCATTCTCTGCTTCGATTTCGACGACACGATCATCCTGGAGAACAGCACCCGGCTCGTCCTCGAACAGTTCGGGACGGGAGACTGGCGCGCGCTTGAAGCGGACTACCACGCCGGCAAAATGACCGTCGAACAGTTCAACATCGCCACCTTCGACCTCGTTGAGGCGACGGAGGGGGAGCTGGTCGAAGCGGTCCGAGCAGCGGTCCATGTTCGTGACGGCTTCATCGAGCTTTGCGACTGGGCACACTGGAACGGCTGGCTGCCGGTGGTCGTGAGCAACGGCTTCGACTTCTGCCTGGAGACAGTCTTCGCCGGGCTCGGGCTGGACCGGGTCGCGCGCCATGCCGGCCGGACGCGCTTCAGCTACCGCTGGCGGGTGCGCTACGACAGCCCCCGGGGCGTTGAAATCCAGGATGGGTTCAAGGTCGCCTATGCCGCCGCGTTCAAGAATGCCGGCGATTGCGTGGTCTATTTTGGCGATGGCGCATCGGACGTGCCGGCCGCGAAAATGGCTACGGCGGTGTTCGCGCGGGACACGCTGCTGACCCGGCTCGCAGACCACGAACGGCCGGTCTACGCGTTCGAATCGTTCCGCGACGTGATTCCGATACTCGAAAAGGAGGGCCCGCGATGGCTCGAATCCTCGTCCTCTACGACAGCCGCGACGGGCTGACCGCTCAACTCGCCGACGCGGTGGCTCTCGGCGTGAGGTCCGCTGGCGCCGAATGTGTGCAGCGCCGGGTCGAGGATGCAGTCGTGGCGGACCTTTTCGCCGCGGACGGGGTCATCCTCGGTTCGCCGAACTGGAGCGGGATCACCGGCAAGCTGAAGGAGTGGTTCGACTACTCCGGCGACCTCTGGGAGTCGGGCGAGCTCGCTGGCAAAGTTGGCGGCGCGTTCACGGCCGGCTACTCGCGCAGCGGCGGCATAGAAGCGACGCTCCTGCAGCTGCTCCACCTGCTTTTCGCGCACGGCTGGGTCGTGGTGGGGCTGCCCTGGAGCGAGACCATGCGCCGCTCCGGTTCGTACTACGGCGCAACCGCTCACGGCAATATCACCGAGGACGACCGGGAGCAGGCAGCAGCACTCGGCAAGCGCGTCGCCGAGTTCGCGGCCCGTCTCGCGGCCACGAAGGACGCCTGAGTGGGCCGCGGGGCGACGGCCGCCGGGCTCTGTGACAGTTGCCAACACGCGCGGGCAGTTGTCTCCGGAAAGGGTTCGGTTTTCCTGATGTGCGAGCTATCGAGGACTGACTCGCGCTTCCGCAAGTACCCGCCGCTGCCAGTCCTGCGCTGCCCGGGCTGGGCAGAAACGGAAGCGGCCGCGACGGATGCGGACCGTTCGGCCTAGTACTTGCCGCCGAGCTTCGAATGGTCCCAGGTGACGATGTTGTCCGGGGTGATGCGGATGATCACGCGTTTCGGGGCCTGCGGGTTCATCGCCTGCGACTCGGGCGTGCCGACCGGGGCGCCGCTGTACTTCGCCCCGACGTGGGCCATGACCATCGCGACGTACGGGGTGTCGTCGACAACTTCGGCCGTGCCCTCGATGACGAGGCCCTTGAGTTCGTTGTAGGCGTGCCCGGATTCGAGCATGACCGTAATTTTGGGGTCGCGACGCAGGTTCAGGACCTTCTGGCTCTTGCGGAAGGTGCTGAAGCAGACCTTGCCGTCCATGACGACGTACCACATGGCGACGACGTGCGGGAAGCCCTTCACGCCGTTCGAGGCGACCTGCAGGGTCCAGCCCTTGTCGAGCATTTCCTGCTGTTCTTCTTCGGTGAGGGCGATACTATTTCGGCGGCTCGGCATGGCGGGCAGCTCCTTCTATCGAACGATGGAATGGTTCGGCAACTCTATGCGCTGACGGCGCGAGGGGCCAATTCGGCGCGGCTACTCGCCTCGCGCAGCGGCCCGCTTCGCCCGCTGAGCAGCCGGCAGAGCGTCCTCGAAGTGGTCCTTCCAGGTCGCATCGGGCGTCTCGCAGGCGACCCGCGGGATGTGCTTCGAGCGCTCGATGAGCTTCATCTTGTGGATATAGCGCGGGCAGTTGCCAAAAATCTCCTCGGCCTTCACGCGCACGATGAAGGTCGCCTCCTGGCATTCGGCCATCAGCGGGTCATCGAAATCGATGGTCGCGGTGCCGTTGTAGCGCATCCGCCACTGGTTTTCGAAGTCGATGAAGAGCAGGCCGACCTTCGGGTTCGTGCGGATGTTGCCGCTCGAATTGAACATGCCGTTGCCGTCGTACATCGGGAAGGCGATGGTCTGGTCGTCGACCACGCGGACGAAGCCGGGGTCGCCGCCCTTGTAGGAGCAGTCGACGTTGCCGCGGTCGTCGACGCTGGCGAGGAAGAACATGTCCATCCGCTCCATGAAGGCGCGGTCGTTGTCGTTGATGATCGAGTGGCCGCCGCGGCCCTTGATAAGGTCGGCGAGGCGGCGGCTATCGAAATGTTCCTGCATTTCGAGTTCGCCAGCGTTCCAGTTGAGGTCGGTCATGGTGCGGACCACCTTTGCTTCAGTTGGCGAGAGTATACGCGGGTCGCTGCCGGCCCGCGTATCTCCCCCGAAAGTGGGGCTTTTCGAGTGCGAATTCGATCGTGTAGGCTAAAGGTCACTTCCCGGTGGGGTCCCCGATGACAAGGTAACCAGGGCGAACGCGCAGGCAAACCGAATCCGTACTGGTTCGCGCTTTGCTGTGCCCTGGGTGATCGCTTCTCCCGCGCACCATTTCTCGTTGCACCGCGTTTCGCCTCTGCTCGCCGTTGCGGGAGTTGTTTCCCAGCCGGGGGTTTGCGTGCTCGTACTTCAAAACATTTCCAGGGAACTTGGCGGCCGGAGCGTGCTCGCCGGGGTTTCGTTTTCGGCGAACCCGGGGCGGCCGGTGGGCCTCGTCGGGGTCAACGGCTCCGGCAAGACCACCTTGCTGCGCATCATTGCCGGCGAGTTGGCCGCCGACTCGGGCCGAATCGAAACTCCGCCCAGGACTCGCATCGGCTACCTCCCCCAGGGCCGGACCTTCGCGCCCGGTGAGACGATCGCGGAGGCGTTTCCGCGCGTCTTCGCAGACGAATCCTCGCCCGAAACGCGGCTGGCCGAAGTCGCAGGCGCACTGGCCACCGCGACTTATGCAGCCGAAGTCGAACGGCTCGAAGGCGAATATGACGACCTCCTCGCGCGGCTCAGCGACCCGGCCGATGGTGCCCCGGGGGGGGTGATCGCGCTGGGCGCACACCCCCCCCGGGCCAACGCCAGCACGCGTTGCGGCGGCGAAGTGTCCAAAAACGCGCGGCGCGAACTTGCGGCGGCGCGGCC